>JAFGHK010000079.1 GCA_016930185.1 Dehalococcoidales bacterium
ATAGCGCCTACCTACGCCAGGGTCACGCCGACGAATTCACCCGCCAGGCCCCCGCCAAGCGCAAGGAAGTGCTGGGGAATATCCTCGGCCTTTCCGTCTATGACCAATTGGAGGACCGGGCTAAAGAGCTCGTGAAGCAGTATGAAGTAGATACCGCCCAGCTGGAAAATGCCATCGCCGAAATCAACGCCGAACTGGCACAGAAGCCGGACATCGAGACGGAACTGGAGCAAGCCCAGAAAACTCTCGCCGACGTGGCCGCAACAGCCCAGGAAAAAGAGACTTCTCTCAACGACCTGCGCCAGAAAAAAGAAGCCATGGAAACCAGGAAAACGCAGCTCGATGAGCTCGAAGCGCGACTTATCACAAGCAGCCGAAATGTCCAGCGCTGGGAAGAGCAGGAGCAACAGCACCAGGCTAGAATAAAACAATACGAGGTGATAATCGGCAGGAAAGCGGATATCGAAGCCGGCTACACCGAATATACAGGTGTAAAAAAGACAGTCGATGAGCTGGAGCGGAATTTCCGCCAGTTCGTAAGCCTGGAAAGGCAAAAAGAGCAAATCGAACGCAAAATCGAGCAGGCCAAGAACGAACTATTAAAGGAACACGCCGTTATCGAGAGCAGAATCCGGGAACACGATAGAAAAACACAGAACCTGCCGGAGCTTAAAAACCAGCTGTCTCAAGCGCAGGCACGCCTGCTAAAAACGGAAGAGGCGGAAGCCGATATCCGCCAAAAAGAGCAGTCTGCCCAGGACATGCAGTCGCGAATCAGCACCTTAACCGCCGAAAACACGCGATTGGAAAAGGAAATCGGGGAGGTGGTGGAAAAGCTGGACCTCATCGCCAAACACATAGAGTCCCATACAGAAGCCAAATGCCCGCTCTGTGAGAGAGAACTGACAAAAGAGGGGCTGGAGCTTATCGCGACTAAATATAACAAGGAAAAACAGCAGAAAACAGACGCCCTAAGCCAGAACCGGCAGGAACAAACCAGGCAAAAGACCGAATATGATGCCCTTATACAAGAGAAAGCCAAAATGGAGGTAACGCTGAACCATGAAAAAGCAAATGTCCAGAGTCAGACGGGCGCTCTGACTAAAGAAATCAGTAGCATCGAGGAAGAGAGCAGTAGGCTGGCGGAGCTAAAGAACGACCTGACAAATATCGAGGAGCAGCTGGCTAAAAGCGAATTCGCTGCCTCGGAACAGTCGGCCCTGGCGACTATCGAGACCGATTTAGGCAACCTTAAGTACGACGCGGAAACACATGAACAGGCGCGGCAGCAGCTTAAGCAACTGGAGCCCTACGAACGTGATAAAACAAAGCTTGATGAAGCGGAGAAGCTGATTACGCAGGAAAGGGACGCGCTGAAGAGAGCCGGCGAAGAAATACAGTCGCTGCGAGACAGCATTAAGACCGATAATGAGAAAAAAGAGGCCCTCGCCGCCGAATTGACGCGTCTGCCCGAACTCCGGGAGGCACTGGCAGCCGCCGAGGCGGATTATAGAGAAATCAGCTCGCAACGCAGCCGGATGCAGGAGACGGTAGGAAGTATAAGGGCAAGGCTGGAACGCCTGTCCCAGCTTGAAGTAAAGAAAAAAGAGAAACAAACCCAGATATCCCAGGCGTCAAAGGAAGAGGGCATCTACCGCGAACTGGTCAAGGCCTTCGGGAAGACGGGGATACAGGCGCTGATTATCGAAACAGCATTGCCGGAAATCGAAGAAGAGGCCAACAGGCTGCTGAACCGACTGACCGACGGCAGGATGACGGTAAGATTCGAGACGCAGAGGGAGACTAAAAAAGGCACCGTCCAGGAAACGCTGGATATCGTTATTGCGGACGAACTGGGCACGAGGAATTATGAAATGTACAGCGGCGGCGAGGCCTTCCGCATCAACTTCGCCGTGCGCATCGCGCTTTCCAGACTGCTGGCGAGACGCGCCGGGGCGCCGCTGCCGACCCTGATTATCGACGAGGGGTTCGGGACACAGGACACAACCGGCATGGAAAAGCTGAAAGAGTCGATTAACTCCATCCAGGGGGACTTCGAGAAGATACTGGTCATCACGCACATGGACGAACTCAAGGACGCCTTTCCTAACCGCATCGACGTGACGAAGACGGGGGACGGGTCGACGATTACGGTGAACTAAGTTATGTCAAGTATATATACCGGACAGGCTTAGAGACCCCGAGGGTTGAGGTCTTTCTGGTGTATCATATCCCAACGTGCATCGATAATGGCTGAAACTATCTGTTCATTTTCCATGATGATCATGACAACATGGTGCTCGATTACCTGGGCCAGGACCTGGCCGGTGCGGTCGCCATAGCCGGGGTGACGGCAGTCAAACTCAAAGACGTACTGGATGCGGTTGTCCATAGGAACGGTATCCGATAGCTTTAAGGTCTCCGGGATACCATCGTATTTGTAAGTGGGCGAGTTTTTCACAAAATTCTCTGCGATAGTCAGGCTACTATTCGGTGAGCCTAACTCCAATGATTCAGAGGATTGAGAGGATTGAGAGCAGGCACCGGCAGCAAGCGCGAGCACAGCCAGCAGTATTAACATACAAACAGCGCTAAACCTGGGTATTGTCATTCCTCTCCTTTTTCATACTCCCCTATATTATAGCGTAAAAACGGGTGATTGAGTTGGTTTTGTTCCTAATAATGGACTAAAATACTCTTGACAATCGGATACATCGGGTATAGGATTTGTCCAAAAGTACAAAAATTTCCCTGCCAACCCTACCTGCATCTCATACGGCAATGGAAAGGAGTAAAATAGCAATGAAAAACAGATTTTCAATCGCCTGGCTTTGTCTAGTCATATTGGTACTGGGCATAGTGTCAGCATGCGGCGGAGGCGATGAAGAATCCACTACCCCTGCCTTAACAACGCCAGGTCAAACCACCACGCCTGTTTCAACAACGCCAGGTCAAACCACCGCACCCGCTTCGACAACACCGACTTCCAGCACCGCAACGGTAGATGAGTTGACCGAGCTTTTTAGTAAATGGACGGGTGAAAATCCAGTCAAGTACGACCTCACCGTCAGCGTCACCGGGCAGCCAACGATTACCGGGCATATCTGGCAGACACGCACCAAGCAGAGGATGGAGTATGTCATGGAAGGCGAACATATCGTGATGATATACCTCCTCAATGAAGAAATAATGTATATGTATTACCCCGACCAGAATATGGCAATGAAAATGGTTTTGAATACAAGCCAGATGGCCCACGGTACCATGGAAGGTGATATGGCGGATGTCCTTGACAACCACCCGGTTATCGCCGGCACGGAAGACTACGATGGAAAAGAGTGCCTGGTAGTTGAATTTACTTCCGACGAGATGAGCATCAAGCTCTGGGTCTGGGTGGACACGGGCTTTCCTATCAGGACCGAGGGGACAACTCCGGACGGCACGCTGACAGTCATGGAATATACAAATATTAGTTTTGCCAACATTCCGGACAGCGTTTTCGAGATACCGGAAGGCGTGCAGATAATGGAAATGTAGTCGAGCGACAATATACAAATAAGATAGCTTGCAGCAGCGAGGTGAGACAGGACTATGCCTCACCCCCTTACCCCCTTACCTTCATAGGTAAGGGGGTGGTTTTTTAAGGGGCCATTTCAGGCGGGGTAAAGGAAAATATAGTAAAGGCGTTTGCCTTTCACGAAGGTATATTTTAGACTATCGGGAGAATCATGATACAGCCGCTTAAAGAAGAGTTCAAGGGCATCTGGCAGTTTCTTAAGAGGAACGGCAAAGAAACGGTAATCATCGCCTTTGCCACGCTTTTCCTGGTGCTGCACGAGTACCACCCTATTCAGAACGAATGGCTAAGCGTTTTTCTATATTATGGTGTCTTCCCTATATTAGTAATAATAATTATCCTGCGGAAAAATCCGCTCGATTTCGGGCTCAGGTGGGGCAAGCCTAAGATATGGGGTATTCACGTTATCGTTATCTGCGCGATAGCCGCCGTAATTCTTTATGCATCGTCTTTCAGCACCGAATTACAGGCTTACTACCAGAAGGCGGATTTCAGTCTGCTGAATTATTTCCTGCTGTACTGCGTCAGTCTCTCCGCGCAGGAGTTCATGTACCGGGGCTTTCTGCTTTTCGGGCTGATGGATAAACTCAAGGAGGGCAGCATCCTGCTGCAGACGGTGCCGTTCGTGCTGATGCACCTGGGGAAGCCGGAACTGGAGACGGTGAGTACGATTATCACCGGGGTACTCTTCGGCTACGTGGCATATCGGGGGAAGTCCTTCTGGCCGGCTTTTATCATCCACCTATTTATCAACGTATTCTTCGTGGGGATAATTAATATGAGGGCGGGGTAAAGGAGGGGCTGGAATGACAGAGAGAAAATCCCTACGCCACTACCCTTTTCAAATACTGTCCTGTAGATGACTTTTTGATGCGGGTTAGGGCTTCCGGGGTGCCGGTAGCCACCACATACCCGCCTTTATCCCCCGCGCCGGGGCCCAGGTCGATAATATGGTCGGCGTTCTTGATAACATCAAGGTGGTGCTCGATAACGACGACGGTATTACCAGCATCCACGAGACGCTGCAGGACACGCAAGAGGGCGGCTACATCGTCGAATGACAGCCCGGTGGTAGGCTCGTCCAGGATATAGAGCGTAGCGCCGGTGGAGCGGCGGGAAAGCTCCGTAGCCAGCTTGACGCGCTGGGCCTCTCCGCCGGATAAAGTGGGGGCGGGCTGGCCGAGGTGAATATAGCCGAGCCCGACATCGTTCAGAGTCGTCAGCTTGTTCTTGATTTTAGGGATATTTTCAAAGTACACCAGCGCCTCGGATACGGTCATGTCCAGCACCTCGGCGATGTTTTTACCTTTAAATTTAATCTCCAGCGCCTCGGTGTTATAGCGCTTGCCCTTGCAGACCTCGCAGGGGACGGTGACATCCGGCAGGAACTGCATCTCAATCTGGATGTAGCCCTCGCCGCCGCAGGCCTCGCAGCGCCCGCCCTTGACGTTAAAGGAAAAGCGACCCGGCCCATACCCGCGTAAACGTGCCTCCGGTACGGTGGCGAAAAGCTCGCGTACATAGGTAAAAGCGCCGGTATAGGTGGCGGGGTTGGAACGGGGAGTGCGCCCGATAGGCGACTGGTCGATGTTAATGACCTTATCGATATACTCAAGCCCGAGTATCTCGTCGCACAAGCCGGGGCGGTCTTTAGCGCGGTAGAAAATCTGCGCCAGCCTGCGGTAGAGAATCTCGTCCACCAGAGTACTTTTTCCGGATCCGGAAACGCCGGTGATGCAGACGAACTTACCGAGCGGGATGGACACATCGATATTTTTAAGGTTGTTCTGTCGCGCGCCTTTAATAACCATGTCCTTACCGTTGCCGGAGCGCCGGGTATCGGGGAGGGGTATCTGCTTGGCGCCGCTCAAGTACTGGCCGGTCAAAGACTTTTCTTCTTTTAAGATATCGTCCAGTGTGCCGGCAGCGACGATATAGCCGCCGCGCTCGCCGGCGCCGGGGCCCAAATCGATAATATGGTCGGCGGCACGCATCATAGCTTCATCATGTTCGACGACCAGAATGGTATTGCCTAAATCCCGCAAACGCTGCATGGTATGAATCAGGCGGTAATCGTCGGCGGGATGCAGGCCGACGGTGGGCTCGTCGCAGACATAGAGCACGCCCATAAGGCCGCTGCCGATTTGCGTGGCGAGGCGTATGCGCTGGGACTCGCCGCCGCTCAAGGTCATCGAGGCGCGCTCGGTGCTCAAGTAGTCAAGCCCCACGTCCTTGAGAAAGCCGAGGCGGGTGCGGATTTCCTTGAGAATCTGGCGGGCAATCATCATCTCGCGCTCGTTGAGGACCTTTTTAGCGATATAGTTAGTCCACTCCAGCGCCTTGGTTACGGCCATGCGGGAGACGTCCATTATATTCTTGTCGCCGATTAGTACGGCCAGAGATTCCGGCTTGAGGCGCATGCCCTGGCATTCCTCACAGGGCTTATGGACCATGTAGCGCTCGATGTTCTGTCGGGAGCCCTCGGACTGCGTATCGCGGTGGTGGCGCTGCATGGTGGGGATAATGCCTTCAAAACCCTCCGAACGATGGACAACCCTGCCGAAGCGGCGGTAGGTATGCACCGGTCCGCCTTCGCCGTTAAGTAATAAGTCAAGATGCTCTTTTTTGAGTTCTTTTACAGGAGTATCAAGGGAAAATCCCTGTGACCTCGCCAGCGGTCTGACCCGCCAGAGATACCACGTATGCTTAGCCCACGGGATAATGGCTCCATCCTTGATAGACAGGTTTTTATTCAGTATCAAATCGGGGTCGATTTCATGTTTGAAGCCGAGGCCTGTACAGGAAGGG
>JAFGHK010000080.1 GCA_016930185.1 Dehalococcoidales bacterium
AGGGAAGGCCTTAACCTGCGACCCCTGGAAAATATTGGCGGGATTTTCTTGAGATTTAAATTCATTGGTAGGCCGTGCAGGGCTCGAACCTGCGACCAATGGATTAAAAGTCCACTGCTCTACCAACTGAGCTAACGGCCCGCGGAACTTGATTCCAGCTTTTAATTCTAGCAAATCACCCTCCTCCCCCGCAACTTGCGTACTTTCAGGCAAGAGTATAATCCCCTCCGAACGGGGTGTCTAAGAGGGGCGCAGCACCTCTTTTAATATTGCCCCCTTCCCTTCATCAATCCCCAAGGGAAGGGGGTCAGGGGGATAGGTCACTTATTATACCCCTTTACCCCCCGCCCCGCCCATCCCGACCTTGTCGAAGGAACACCTTTGCGCTATAATAGCGTCACACATGAATACCACCGATGAACACTATATGCGCCTCGCCTTGAAGCTTGCCCGCCGGGGCCTGGGCAGGACCTCCCCCAACCCCATGGTCGGCGCCGTAATCGTAAAAGACGGTCGCATCATCGCGCAGGGATATCATAAGGCTTTCGGAGCTGACCACGCGGAAGTGGCCGCGCTTAAGAAGGCTAAAGAGGACGTCGCCGGGGCCACCCTTTACGTGTCCCTCGAGCCCTGCCGCCATCACGGCAAGACCCCGCCCTGCACAGACGCCATTATCGGGGCTAAAATCGGGCGCGTGGTTATAGGTATGCTCGACCCCGACCCCCGTATGCGCGGCGAGAGCATGAAGCTCTTAAGAGAAAAGGGGATTAAGACCGCCGACGGCGTGCTGGATGATGAAGCCCGCGACCTCAACGAGAAGTACGTTAAGCACCGCGCCACCGGCATCCCGTACGTGACGCTTAAGTGGGCGCAGACGCTGGACGGCCGCATCGCCGCCGCCGGAGGCTCGACCACCCGAGTCAGCTCCCCGCCCTCCCTCAAGCTGGCGCATAAGCTCCGCGCCACCCACGACGCTATCCTGGTGGGAATTAATACCGTTCTCAAGGACGACCCCCAACTCACCACCCGGCTCGTCAAAGGACGCAACCCCCTCCGCGTAGTCCTCGACTCCCGCTTGAGGACCCCCCTCGACGCCAGGGTGCTTAAGGACCGGGACAAAGCCGGAACGCTTGTAGTAACCACCCCCCGCGCCCCCGCCCGAAAGCTCGCCGCGCTTAAAAAAATGGACGTGGAAGTCCTGGCTGTCCCCCCGGATAAAGACGACCGCATCGACCTTAAAAAACTGCTCAAAGCCCTGGGAGCAAGAGACGTTTCCTCCCTGCTGGTGGAGGGCGGTGGTGAGGTGCTTGCCTCTTTCTTGAGGCTGGGCCTGGGGGATAAGCTGGTGGTTATCATATCGCCTAAGATTTTGGGTAAAGGCACCGACTCCGTCAGCGACCTTAATATCACCGACTTAGCCAGGGCTTACAAGTTGACCTTTGATAAGGTGTACAGGAGTGGGGAGGATATTGTAGTTGAGGGGAAGGTATAGAACATTTAATATTCATTTATCCCACTCACTTGTATATCAATCAACCACGTGCTACACTTACCAATACTAATACCTCTTTTATGTAAATTGGAGAAGGTATGGCTAAAGTAAAGCAATTATCACTATTTGATTTGACCCCAAGAGATAAAGACAAAGTAAAAATCAATTTAAGTAAGGGTGGAATTTCTGAACTTCAGGTAAAGAATTTTAAAGGGATAGGAGATTTATCTGTAACATTTGACCCTATTACTCTACTTGTCGGGGCTAATAATTCTGGAAAAAGCACTTTACTCCAAGCTACAAGACTCTTTTATTATTGCATTGAAAAATGTGGTTCTTTGCATTCAAATGAAAAAGGAACTTTGAAGAAACAAGTAATGCCTTTTTCAAATTTTTCACTAATACCAGCACATACTGTTAAGGAGCTTATTACTAATGGAGTCACACCTAGTAGTAGAAAGCATGGCATTTATTTATATGGAAAACTCCGTTCTGGGCTAATTTTCGATTTTAATATATACTCAGCCTATTCAACTTTATTCGTAATTCTTCCAGGAGAAAAATGTCCTAGAAGAATAAGTAAAACCGGATTTGATTCAGCTTCAAGACAACCATTATATGTACCCGGTTTCTCTGGAGTAGTCACAAAAGAACTTCTTTCTACTAACAGGACACTCGAGGAATTATTAGGAAGCGGACATCATAACGAAGTTTTACGTAATTTAATATTAAGACTTAGGCCCAATGATATTGAGTATTTAAGTAAAATACTTTCCAATGAATTTTCTGTAAAGTTTCAGGGAATAAAAGAAAATCCAAATAATGTTGAATTCCTGAAAGCAGCATATAGAGAAGCATCCTTAAGAATACCACTAGACATTGTGAGTGCGGGTGCAGGTTTTCTCCAAGTATTACAGATTTTAACACATGCACTACAATCTCCTTCTCCTATTCTCCTACTTGATGAACCTGATGCACATATGCATACCCAGCTACAGGAGCATTTTATTAATTTACTTAGAGAATTTTCAAAAGACCGAAAAATGCAAATAATAATGGCTTCTCATTCAGAGACTTTTACACGTACTATGGAACTCTCAGAAATAAGACTAATAGATAGAAAATCCAACCGTTCCGAAAGTTTCACAGACCCAGTCATTATGAAGTCTGAGCTTAGTAGTTTTGGGGTCTGGCCAGATGAACCAAAATTAACTGAAGCACTTAGGATAAAACGAGTCTTACTCTGTGAGTCTTCACCTGACCATGATCTTCTTTGTGCGTTTGCCAATAATTGTACCGAAAATTGGCACCAGATAAACAAACAATATGAGATGATAGAAACCAAAGGCACAAATGATAATGTTGTTGCACGTATGCAATCGGTTGTTGAAGTATTGAATAAATTACTTAATGGTACACTGGTTGCATACTTACGAGATAGAGACCTTATGTGTGATGAACGTAAGGCACAAATTGAAAAACAATCATCAGAGAAAGGGTTGAACCTTATTGTTACAGAGAGACGGAATAGAGAATCATATCTAATAGAGCCAGTTGTTGTTGAATCAGCAGTGCTTTCACAAATTGAGAAAGTACCAAATGAATGGCAACGCCGTGGATTTATTTCTGAGCTAGTGAAAGGTTGGTGTATCGAGTTTTGCGAAAGTCAAATTGATGAACTTCAATCGAAAATTTTAGAATACAATCAAGGTTGGCTTCGTAATGCTTTTACAGATCCTTCAGAACGTAGAGACGCCACAACTAGGCTTAATACATTTATTCGAGTAAACTGGATTGAGCAAATACGTTCTCATGAAATTCCTTGGAAACTTATGGATGGATTTAGTGCATTGAGTTATATAAGAAGCAAACTTCAGGAAAAATCTATATTATTGTCTGATTTGTTACTTTTAAAACATCTAGTTGCTGCTAAAGTACCTGGAGAATTTTTTAAGTTGATTAGATTAATCAAGAGTTGGAACTAATAAATATACCCGCTTTATCCCCTCCCTCTGTTATTAAAATCGTCCTCCCCCCCACCCCCCGCGACAAAATCCCCTTCCCTTTATCGCCTTGCCACCTTATAATGGGGTAGATACAGAGGGATTTTGTACTTTAAATCATTTAACATAAAACAAATGGGAAAACAAATAAATTTAACGGAACGAATCGAGGCTAAAACGGTGAAATGGATGAAGAATCAACGAAACGAATCGAAGCTGAAATTATTCGTTTTCCGGTGTTTCAGCTACAAATAAAAAAATTTTTAAAAAGGCCCTTTTTACAAAACGAATACTGTGGAGCCTAGAACCTCGCCTCTTCTCCCTTCACCCCCATCATCTCCATTACCTCCACTATCACGAAGATGCTCCCCGCCGCCCCTATCAGGTCGTTCGGCCCCGCCTCGTCCAGCGCCAGCTCCATCGCCTCCTTTACCGTCTCCGCCACCCGCGGCGTCACCCCGAGCTTCCGGAACTCCGCCACCAGCGTCGCCGCCTTGAGCGCCCTCGGGTGCTTGCTTGCCACCACCACGATGTCGTCCGTCACCTTCACCGCTTCCCGCGCCATGCCCGCCACGTCCTTGTCCGCCCCGAACCCCAGTATCAGCTTCGCCTTACCGTACTTGAAGTATGTCCTTAACGACTCGGCCATCCGCTGCATCGAGTACGCGTTATGGGCCGCATCGACGACGACCCACGGCTTCTTCCGCAGTATCTGTAACCGACCCGGCCATTTGACGTTCTCGAGCCCTTCGACGATGTGTTGCGACGACACCTTTACGCCTCTTTCGATGAGCAGTTCACTCGCGGCGATGGCATTGACTGCGTTCTCGACCTGGTGCTCCCCGAGCAGCGGTATCCGGGCCCTGTACTCACCCTTGAGCCCTTTGACGATGAAGCTTTGCCCCTCCTCGTTGTACCCGACCCTCTCCCAGGTCACGTCCTTTCCGACCCTGATGAGCCGGCATCCCTTCTCTTTGCACACCCTCTCGATGACCTTCATCGACTCCGGGAACTGCGGTGCGCTTACCACCTCCGCCCCCGACTTAATGATGCCGCACTTCTCCCCGGCTATCTTGGTCAGCGTGTCCCCCAGCACGTCCGTGTGGTCGTAGCTGATGGACGTCATCACGCACACCTCCGGCTTCACCACGTTCGTCGCATCGAGCCTGCCCCCCAGCCCCACCTCGATTACCTGCCAGTCCGCCTTCACTCTGGAGAAGTGCAGGAACGCCATTGCCGTGTATATCTCGAAGGTCGTCAGCTCCCCCAGGTCGCCCAGGGCGTTCTCCGCCTCCACGTGCGGCTTCAGTATCTCCACCAGCCTCGCCCAGTCCGCCTCGCTGATGTTCCTGCCGTCCACCTGTATCCTCTCCGTGAACGATAGTAAATGGGGCGAGGTATAAAGCCCGACCCTGTAGCCGGCGCTCTTCAAAACCGACGCTAACATGGCGGACGTGCTGCCTTTACCCTTCGTCCCCGCGATGTGCACCGTTTTAGCTTGCAGGTGCGGGTCTCCCAGCCTTTTGCACAACCTCTCGATTCGTTTTATGTCCCACACTATGCCGGAGCGCGGCAGTCTCTCATAATCGGCGTACTGTAAAAGGTATTCCAGGGCTTCCTGGTAGTCCATTCATTGCTCCTTGAGATAATCATATCCTATCGCGATATTCGGGTAAAGTAAAAATTGTTTAAAATTTTCTTAACATTCTTCGTGGAAAACTGTTGACAAACCACAACAGGTTGTGGTATCTTTTAGACCTCGACACAAAATTTTGTGGAGTTTGAAGTTTGAACTGTCCCTTCTGCGGCTATACCGACTCCAAGGTAATCGACTCGCGGGATGTGAACGACGGTATCCGCCGGCGGCGCCAGTGCCTGCGTTGCGATATGCGTTTTACTACTTACGAGAGACTCCAGCGCGCCAGCCTGTTCGTTATAAAGAAGGACGGGCGCCGCGAGGAGTTTAACCGCGAAAAGCTTCTCGTCGGTATCCGCAAGGCCTGCGATAAAAGGCCCCTTGCTGAAGACACCGTAGCTAAACTCGTCGATGAAATCGAAGGCGAGCTTTACCAGCTGGGACACGCCGAGGTGCCCAGTGCTGATATCGGCGACCTCGTTATAGCCCGCCTGAAAAAAATCGACCATATTGCCTATATACGCTTCGCCAGCGTTTACCGTGAATTTGAAGATATCACCACCCTCAAGGAGGAGGTGGACAGCCTCGCCAGCCGCGCCCCTTCACCCTCCGACGACCAGCTACCCCTCTTTGAGCAAAATGAGCTGCCCGTGCAGACACAGAAGCAGCGGAGGGCAAAACGATGAACGTCAGTAATCATGGACGGACCGTCAACCGCAGTCAGATTGCCCGCATCGTCTTCGATAACGCGGCAGCCATGGGTATCCGCGACCGCAAGCTCGTAGAGAAGCTAACCACCCAGGTCATCGAACGTCTGGAAAAAGCCCGGGCAAAGTCCCTGCCTACCCTGCCTGGCATGGAAGACCTGGTCGACCAGCGTTCCCGCCAGGTTTACCGCGGCCCGCTGCCCACAGAAGCGGAAATCGAAGCCATGGTCATGGAGGTTCTCAACGCCCAGAAACCCGCCCCGGAACCGGTACAAAAAGAGGAGGTCAAAGCCGAGATGGAAACCGAAACAGAAGTCAAGACTCCTAAAGAATCAGCGTCAGACGACGGCCTTACTGCTACTGCCCTTCAGGTACTGGAAAGACGCTATCTGTTGAGGGACAGCAAAGGCAAGGTGACCGAAACACCGGAAGAAATGTTCCGCCGCGTGGCGCGTGCCGTCGCCGCGGCGGAGCTTAATTATGATAAAAAAGCTAACGTAAAAGCCGTTGAAGACGAATTTTTCAGGCTCATGTACGGTCTTGATTTCCTCCCCAACTCTCCCACCCTGATGAACGCCGGGAAAAAGCTGGGGCAGCTTTCTGCCTGCTTCGTCCTCCCCGTGGACGACTCCATGGAGTCGATTTTCGACGCTGTAAAATACACCGCGCTTATCCATAAAAGCGGCGGCGGCACCGGTTTTTCCTTCTCACGCCTGCGACCGGAAAACGACGTGGTAGGTTCCACGGGTGGCGTGGCCAGCGGACCCGTTTCCTTCATGCGCGCCTTCGATACCGTCACCGACGTCACCAAGCAGGGAGGCACGCGGCGCGGCGCCAACATGGGCATCATGAATATCGACCACCCGGATATTGAAAAATTTATCACCGCCAAGGAAGACATGAAGGCGCTTACCAACTTTAATATCTCCGTGGCCCTTACGGCCGACTTCATGGAAGCAGTCAAGTCCGGTTCTGAATATGACTTGGTCAATCCCCACACCAAGGAGGTCATTAACAGGCTCAACGCTAAAGAGGTCTTCGATAAAATCGTGGATATGGCCTGGCGGACCGGCGACCCTGGCATCGTGTTTATCGACCGTATAAACGAGTCCAACCCAACCCCCCACCTCGGTAAAATAGAGAGCACCAATCCCTGCGGCGAACAGCCCCTGCTCCCCTACGAGTCATGCAACCTGGCTTCCGTCAACCTATCCCACATGATGAAAAAGAAGGGCGGCGCTTATGAAATCGACCACCCCCGTCTAGCCAGCACCATCAAGACGGCCGTGCGCTTTCTGGATAACGTTATCGACGTGAATAAGTTTCCTCTTCCCCAGATAGACGAAATGACGAAAAAGACGCGGAAAATCGGCCTCGGTATCATGGGCTTTGCCGATATGCTGGTCATGCTCGGTGTGCCTTATAACTCAAAAGAGGCGCTGGATATCGCCGAAAAGCTGATGACGTTCATCGCTGAAGAATCACTCAAAGCCTCGGTTGAGCTGGCTAAAGAGCGCGGCGCCTTCCCAGCCTTCAAAGACAGCATTTACGACGTGCCCGGCGGCTCGCCAGTGCGCAACGCCACCCGTACTACCATTGCTCCTACCGGCACCTTGAGCATGATTGCCGGTTGCTCCAGCGGCATCGAGCCCCTCTTTGCCTTGAGCTATACAAAGACCGTCCTCGACGGTACTCCTTTCGTGGAAGTGAATCCTCAATTCGAGGAAGCGGCGCGTAAAGGCGGTTTTTATTCCGACGAACTGATGAAAAAGCTGGCGGAAGGCGCGCATCTGGATGACATCGATGGTGTGCCCGATGAGATTAAAAAGGTCTTCGTCACCGCCCATGAAATAACCCCCGAATGGCACGTTAAGATGCAGGCGGCCTTCCAGCGCTCCACCGATAACGCCGTTTCCAAGACTATCAACTTTCCGCAATCCGCCACCCGCGATGACGTCGCCCGCGCCTACATGCTCGCTTACGAGGAAGGGCTTAAAGGCATTACTATCTACCGCGACCGCTCCCGCGATACGCAGGTGCTGACCACCGGTAGGAAAAAGGAAAAAGCCTCGAATGAGCCAGTTACCCGAACCCCGCGCAAGCGACCCTCTGAGACCAAGGGGACGATTACCAAGGTCAACACCGGCTGCGGCTCGCTGTATATCACCGTGGCTTACGACGAAAAGGGGATATGCGAGGTCTTCTCTACTCTTGGCAAATCGGGGGGGTGCGCCTCGGCGCAACTTGAGGCCATCTGCCGCCTGATTTCGCTGGCACTGCGCTCCGGAATCGACGTGGCGTCTATCGTGCATCACCTGCGTGGCATACGCTGTCCGTCCATCGCCTGGGAAAACGGCAAGTCCATCCTCTCCTGCGCCGACGCCATCGCCAGCGTGCTGGAAAAGCACATCAACAGCGACGACAAGCCGAAGACGGAGGACTACGGCCTTTCGAAGAGCGTGGTGGGGCAGATGAAGCAGTGCCCGGAATGCCAGAATTTACTCGTCTTCTCCGAAGGGTGCTACCACTGCCCCGCTTGCGGCTATACGAAGTGCTAGGGGAGAAAGAGAAAAATCCTAAATTTTAATCTTCTAAACCATAATTTTACACGTGATTCGTTTTGTAAAAAGGGCCTTTTAAAATATTTTTTCTTTGTAGCTAAAACAGTGGAAATCAAATAATTTCAGCTTCGATTCGTTTAGTCCTTTTTTGATCCGTTTCACCGTTTTAGCCTCGATTCGTTCCGTCAAATTTATCCGTTTTACGGTTAGCGTGGGTAAGGGTGAGTTATTAGTTGATAGTTTACAGTTCACAGTTATAAGTATAGAGGAGGCTGGGGATAAATGGAAGTGGATTTTGTCGCGGGGAAAGGGGTAATTCCCTCTCTAACTCTCCCCTTAAAAAGGGGAGAGGATGATTGAGCAGAACATCACGATAAGGATTATCAACAAATACTATTAGTACCTTATGGATTCCGGTTTTCACCGGAATGTTTCAGAACATTTCTCTTCTGCCTGATTTGTAATACCGTACCCTCTAGGGTATAATATTCGCAGTTATAGACAGCGGTAATGTATCCATATCCATATACCGCTTTTAGCCGTTATTCAGATACACTGAAAACAATATAGGAGGTATATTCGTGCACGCAACGATTCAAAAACCCATGAATGAAATCATCGATAACCTGAAGGCCGGAGAAAAGGTATTCGTCGTAGGCTGCGGCAACTGCGCGGCCAAATGCCACTCCGGCGGCGAGCCGGAAACGAAAGAAATGGCCGAAAGACTCCGCCGCAGAGGCGTTACGGTCACCGGCTGCGCCTGCACCGACAACGGCGTTAGTCTATGCAAGCTGGCCATCGTTAAGAAAATGCTCAATGAAACCTATAAAGCCGAAACGGAGCAGGCCGATTCTTTCCTCATCCTTGCATGCGGTCAGGGCATTCATACTGTCATGGATGCCACCGAGGGAGGCGCCGTTCACGCGGGGTGTGATACCATTTTCGGCGGCGAGACTGTAAACGATGATTATATTACCGAATATTGCTCGCTCTGCGGCGAATGCATCGTTGAAAAAACCGGCGGCTTGTGTCCCGTTACGCTTTGCGCCAAGGGCCTGCTCAACGGACCCTGCGGCGGTGCTATTAATGGCAAATGCGAGGTCGATAGGAATAGGGACTGTGGCTGGCAGCTTATTTATGACAGGCTGCGTGAACTCGGACGCCTGGATGAAATGGCTGAATACATAACACCGAAAAACAATTCTAAGTGGAGTCGCCCCCGCTCTCTCTCGATGAGTGGAAGCAAGGCGACGTTTAAATCTCTGGCGGGTGAACATACCGTATCCAACGTGGACTGATGAATTAATCGTAAATTAATGAAGGAGCTCTATATAATGAGTAAACTAAAAGAGAAACTTGAAAAAGGACAATTCGTTATCACCGGTGAAATCGGCCCGCCCAAGGGTGTTAACCTTGAAAAATGCCTTAATGACGCCGAGACGCTCCGCGATTATGTCACTGCAATAAATGTTACCGACCAGCAGAGTGCCGTGCTGCGTATCGGCTCTATGGCCGTTGCCGCCAGACTTGTACAGCGCGGACTGGAACCCGTTTACCAGCTTACCTGCCGTGATAGAAACCGACTCGCCCTCCAGTCCGACCTTTTAAGCGCCTGGGCGCTGGATATCCAGAATGTACTCTGTATCACCGGCGACCATCCTACACTGGGCGACCACAAAGAGGCAAAACCTGTTTATGACCTCGATTCGGTCCAGCTACTTCATGTTGCCAAAGGGCTTAACCAGGGATATGACATGGCGGACCATGAACTCGATAGCAGTCCTGATTTCTTTCTGGGCGCCGTGGTGACGCCGGGTCTCGACCCCGTAGAGCCCCAGGTTATCAAGATGAAGAAGAAAATCGACGCCGGATGCAGGTTTTTCCAGACGCAGGCGGTATATTCCCCGGAAAAATTCGAGGACTTTGCTAACAAGACCAGGTCCTTCGGCGTCCCCGTCATCGCAGGAGTTGTCATTCTAAAGAGCGCGGCTATGGCCAAATACATGAATGAGAACGTGGCCGGCATAAGTGTCCCCGACAGCCTTATCAGCGAGATGGCGGACACACCCAAGGAGGACCGCAAGAAAAAGGCCGTGGAAGTCACCGCCCGCATCATCAGGCAGGTCAAGCCTTTATGCCAGGGTGTGCATATTATGCCCCTGGGTTGGGACGAACTGGTCCCGCAAATAATAAAGGAAGCCGAACTGAGTTAAAAATCAATCATTCCCGTTTAATATAATCTTCAGGAGGGGCGGCAGCCCCTCTCTCTTTTTCCCCCACAACATCCAGGTAAAAATCAGAAACCAAATATTATCGGTTTTCAACGGAATGGCTTAAGGGGGTTTCCGTTTGACACCTCGCGGATACAGGTTTATAATGCCCGTATTATGAAAACAGGTAAGAAATCAAGTCCTTTTACCCGCTTGTTGATTCTCTCTATCGTGATAATCTTGAGTTTAGTGCTCGTCTTTCCTCTGGCCGCAAGCTGCGGGGGAACGGCCTGCAATACTTTTCTGGAGCTACTAAACCTGGTGCCGGCGGACTTTGCTGTAAGCGATGCCGAGGGCCCTATATACTTCACCCTTATTGACTACGCTTCTATATATCAAGAC
>JAFGHK010000081.1 GCA_016930185.1 Dehalococcoidales bacterium
CTCTGCGCCGCCGACGAGGCAGCCGTCGATATGTTTTTAAAGGAAAAAATCGGCTTCATGGATATTCCTCGTGTCGTTGATAAAGTATTACAAAAACATGATAGTGTTACACCCCCCTCCCTCGACGATATTCTGGCGGCGGATGAATGGGCGCGGCAGGCAGCCTTGGAGACGGCAGGGAGTATCGGCCGATGATACTCACCATTGTTATCGGTATTGTTGTTCTTTCCGTGCTTATTATTGTCCATGAGCTAGGACATTTCATCGCCGCCAAAGCCACCGGTTGCTACGTGGAGGAGTTCGGTGTCGGCTTTCCGCCCCGACTTTACGGTAAAAAAATCGGGGAGACTATCTACTCCATCAACTGGATTCCCTTCGGCGGCTTTAATAAAATATCGGGAGAAGTCGACCCCTCTGCTACCCGCGCTCTCGCCGCCCGTAAATACTGGGTGCGGTTCCTGGTTATCAGCGGCGGCATCATCATGAATCTGATTTTGCCGTTTATCCTGATGTCCGTCGCCTACATGGTCCCCCACGATATCGTCAAAGAGGAGGTGGTGGTGCAGGAGGTGGCGCTGGAGTCCCCGGCGGAACTGGCTGGTATTCGTGCGGGCGACATTATCTTGAGTGCCAACGGTAAGCCCGTTGAGAGCCGGGCGGTGTTGTCCCGCGAGATTCAGATGAACCTGGGCGGTCTGATTTCTCTGGAGGTCATGCACACTGATGCCACCACGGAAACGGTTACCTGCTCGCCCCGCTGGAAGCCCCCGGAAGGGCAGGGGGCTGTCGGCATTGCCTACCAGACGGTGGACTCTGTTATCGTCTCTGAAAGTCTGCCCTTCTGGGAGGCGATTCCCCGCGGCAGTGTCGAGGTCTGGGAAACCCTTATTTTGTATAAAAACGGGATTATCGGCATGATTATCGGTTCGGTGCCTTTCACTCCGGCCGGGCCGGTCGGTATCGTGCAGGTGGCCGGTGAGGTCGCCCATGCTGGCGTTAGTCCGGTGCTGGAGCTTACCGCTTTTATCAGCATCGCCATCGCCATCACCCAGCTTATTCCCTTCCCCGCCCTCGATGGCGGGCGGTTGCTATTTATCTTTATCGAGTGGATACGGCGCGGCAAGCGCGTTTCCCCAAAAGTAGAAACGATTATCCACTCAATCGGATTTTTTGTCCTGCTTGGTCTGATGGTGCTGATTACCTATCAGGACCTCGCTCGCTGGATTAGCGGAGGGAGTATCTTGCCATGATGCCTCGGCGTATCAGCAAGGCCATTCAAATCGGCGGCGTGACTGTCGGCGGCGGCGCGCCCGTCGTCGTGCAGTCCATGACCAAGACCGATACCCGCGACGTTAAAGCCACCGTCCGCCAGATAAAACAGCTCGCGGAAGTAGGGTGTGAAATCGTGCGTATCGCCGTCCCGGACGCTGAAGCCGCTAGGGCTTTAGTTGACATAAAGAAGCAGGCTAAAGTGCCTCTGGTCGCCGATATTCACTTCGATTATCGTCTCGCCCTGGCATCTCTGGAAGCCGGCGTGGACGGACTCCGCCTTAACCCCGGCAACATCGGCGGACCTGGTAAGGTGAAAAAGGTGGCTCTTGCCGCTAAAGAAAGAAGCGTGCCTATCCGTATCGGACTTAACGCTGGAAGCCTGCCCTCCGAAGCTTTAGCGCAGGCGGGGCTGCCTAAAACAAACACTAATATCGCCGACAGAATGGTCGTCTCCGCTCTTGAGCAAATCGAGCTGCTGGAAAGCCTCGACTTCGACCTCATAAAGGTCTCTCTTAAGGCTTTCGACGTCCCCACCACCATCGCTGCCTATCGGTCTATCGCGGAGAAAATGCCTTATCCCCTCCATATCGGCATTACGGAAGCGGGCACCCCCCGCACCGGTGTTATCCGCAGCTCGGTGGGTATCGGCACCCTGCTCTGGCTCGGCCTCGGCGATACCATCCGCGTCTCCTTGACCGCCTCGCCAATGGAAGAAGTTTTCGCCGCTTATGAAATCCTGAAAAGCCTCGACCTCCGTCGGCGCGGGCCTGTCCTCGTAAGCTGTCCCACCTGTGGTCGTGCCGAGGCGGACGTGGTAAAATTAGCGCAAGAAGTCGAGAAAAGGCTTCAAAAAATAACCAAGCCCATTAAAGTTGCCGTCATGGGCTGCGTTGTCAACGGACCCGGCGAGGCCAAAGACGCCGATGTCGGCATCGCCTGTGGCAAGGGCAAAGGCGTTATCTTTAAAAAAGGCAAGAAACTAGCCACGATTGAGGAAAAAGACTTTTTATCTGCGTTATTAAAAGAGATAGAAAGCATAACAAAAAACTAACGTCTCCCTTTGTAAAAGGGAGATGAAAGAAGGATTTTATCTAAAAGGAGCCCAAAATGAAAAAGAAAATATTTATTGCCCTCGCGGCTGTCGTAGTGCTGTTCTCCATCGTCTTCACCGGCTGCTCCGGCGGCGTCTCCCAGGGCAAGTATGACCAGATTGTTGACCAGCTTGCGGACGCCGAGTCGCAGTTGACCCAGGCGCAAAACAGCCTTGCCGCACTCCAGGCTGAAAAAGATGACCTTGATGCTCTTTACCAGGACACTATAACCCAGCTTTCCGGCGTCACCCAGCAGCTTAATGAACTCCAGGCGCAGTATGAGTTTATCGGCCTGACCGACGCGGAAATTGCGGAGCAAATCGTTATAAATTATGAAGCCTCGCATCTCTATGAAAGAGACGTTTACGACTGCAATAACATGGCGTCTGACGTCTGGAATATGCTCAAGGCGCAGGGGATTGACGCGGTTATCGTCGTCGGCAGCGTCGAGTACATTATCACTGATATTGTGCAGTCCGACCACGCCTGGGTTCTCGCCGAGGTAGCCCCGGGAGAATTCCTCGCTCTGGACGCTACCATTGGGCATGCCTTTACCCCTGAAACAGGCTCCCGTTATTTCAGGGGCTGGTCGTTCGCCAATCCCGCCGACCTCAAGATTAATGACGACTTGAGAACGGAGTATAACGCCCATGTTGTGTTTAGAAACCTGCTTAATAACGAGGCCAATATTGCGGCTGGCCTCTATAGCAACTCGACCACCCAGGCGGAAGCCGATAAGTGGCTGTCACTTTATGATAAGCTCAAGGAACTTAAAGATGACCAGGAAGCCCTGGCAATAAATCTGATGAGTCAGATACTGGCGCTTGCCACGGAATTATAATCAAGAGAGGAGCCGCGCGTGCGTGTTTCAAAACTAATAAGCAAGACGTTAAGGGAAGTTCCCGCGGATGCGGATACTGTCAGCCACCGGCTGATGGTCCGGGCGGGCTTGATTAATCAGCTCGTGGCGGGCATCTATTCCTACCTGCCACTGGGCTGGCGGTCGCTGCAAAAAATTGAGAACATCGTTCGCGACGAGATGGATAAGGCCGGCGGTCAGGAGCTCCATATGCCGGTCTTGCACCCCGCCGAATTGTGGGGCGACCGCATGGGCGATATCCGCTTCACCCTCTTCGACCGCCGTGAGCGCCAGCTTACTTTAGGCCCCACCCACGAGGAGGTCGTTACCTCCCTCGCCGCCCGCTACGTCCGCAGCTACCGCGATTTGCCGCTTAACCTGTACCAGATTCAGACCAAGTTCCGCGATGAGCCCCGACCCCGCGGCGGTTTGATACGCGCTCGCGAGTTCTCCATGAAAGACGCTTACAGCTTTGATGTTGATGAGGCCGGACTGGATATCGCTTACGATAAAATGCTCCGTGCTTATCAGAATATTTATGCCCGTTGCAACCTGGATGTCATGATTGTTGAGGCTGATAGCGGCGCTATCGGCGGCAAGGACTCCCGTGAGTTTATCGTTACCACCCCCAACGGCGAGGATGAGGTTATCTTTTGCCCCGCCTGCGAATACGCCGCCAATGCGGAAAAAGCCGCCAGCGTTAAAGAGAAAATCGACGGCGGCAAGCCCCTTCCCCTTGAGCCGGTCGCCACCCCCGGCATGAAGTCCATCGAGGAGGTGGCCGGTTTTCTTAAGGTTCCATCCTCCAGCACCCTGAAAGCCGTCTTTTATATCGCCGATGGCTCTTTTGTCTTTGGCGTTATCCGTGGTGACCTCGCGGTTAATGAGACCAAGCTAAGGAACCAGCTGCGCTGTGCCGACCTTCGTCTGGCTACTGAAGAGGAAGTCGTCGCCGCTGGCATTATCCCCGGCTCTGCTTCCGCCGTGGGACTTAAGGGAGTTAAGGTCATTGCTGACGACTCCGTGTCGTCCGGCGCTAATTTCGTGGCTGGCGGCAACAAGCCTGATACCCACCTGAAGAATGTCAACTACCCCCGCGACTTCAAGGCGGATATCGTGGCGGATATCGCCCGCGCCTGCGCCGGTGAGAAATGTGTTAAATGCGGCGGCAAGCTCTCTTCCACGCGCGGCATTGAGGTCGGACACATCTTTAAGCTGGGCACGATTTACAGCACTAAGCTTGGCGCTAATTTCCTCGACGAGAAAGGTAATTCCCATCCTGTTGTCATGGGTTGCTACGGACTTGGCCCCAGTCGCTTAATGGCTGCCGCAGTCGAGCAGCATAACGACGATAAGGGCATTATCTGGCCCGTCTCCATCGCCCCTTACCATGTCTATCTCTGCCCCCTCCACCGCGAGGGCTCAAAAGTGGCCGAGGTCGCTGAAAAGCTTTATCAGGACCTGGAAGCGGCCGGCATCGAGGTACTCTTTGACGACCGCGCAGAGTCCCCCGGCGTAAAGTTCAACGACGCCGACTTAATCGGCTTGCCCTTCCGCATCACCGTCAGCCCCCGCACTTTAGAGAAAGACGCCGTCGAGCTTAAAAAACGCACGGAAAAAGACCCGCAAATCGTCCCCCTCGCGGAGATAATTAGTAGACTAAAAGCGCTAATTAACTCTAATAAATTTTCTTAATTTTAAATGTTATTCTATGACCACCGGTTAAATGTTTGTGGTAATAGGGTTTGAAACCCTCTATCTCTTTGTGGATTATGGTACTTTTCTCTGGTTGCCATCTGTATTCTTTTGACCACTCATTGAGTTTTGTAAGACAGACTTCTTTGGTGGTTCCTTCAACAAATCCCTTTCCTCGTGGTGGATCAAAAACTAATATACTGGCTTTCGTCCAGTCTACAGGTATTTTTGAATATTTTTTAGAGCCTTCCGCCCAAAGGTCACTGCCAAGTTCAGTTAATCCAAAAGCATATTCATTATAAATATCCATTTGTTCGGTAGGCTCTGTCATTAATTTCTCGTATTTAACTGCTCTTTTATCGATTTCATAAAGTATCCCTCTTTGATATAAATCGAAAACTGTTTCTCTCAATTTCCTGAGTGATAATCCTTGTTTCTTCATTGTCGCTGTACCAATAAAACTAGAAGAAACATCATCGAGTATCTTCCACTCCAATTTAGTTATATTTTCCACAGCCCTGTTTATACCACATATATTTTAGGTAATCAAATGACGTTGTATCGTCAGGGAAAGTTCCTGTAAGAAAGAATATCAGCCTTCTCTTTAAATAATATCCTACCTTCCTCAAAAGGGAATCCCCGCAGAGAGGTGCGCAAGCCCCTCTCAAACAAAATCCCCCTCTCCAAGCAGCTGAATCCTTGGTTTCAATTTATGCATGGCTTGGAGAGGGGGTCAGGGGGTAAGGTATTAACTTTACATTGAAAATTACTCATAATTTACTCTATAATAGCCTCAATGACATCCATTATTTCCGTGCAAAACCTCCGCAAGACCTACGGTAAAATTATTGCCGTCGCTGATATTTCCTTTGAGGTCGCTCAAGGCGAAATTTTCGGTTTCCTCGGCCCCAATGGCGCCGGCAAGACCACCACCGTCGAGTGTCTCCAGGCCTTGAGAGACCCCGATTCCGGTAAAATCAGCGTAATCGGCCTCGACCCCCTACGTCAGGCGCAGGAGTTGCGCCGGCGCATTGGTTCACAGCTTCAGGAATCAGCCCTGCCCGACCGCATTAAGGTCTGGGAGGCTCTGGACCTCTTTGCCTCCGTCACTGATAAAATCTCTGACTGGCATCCCTTACTGGAGCAGTGGGGGCTCGCCGAAAAGCGTAAGTCCAGCTTTGCCGCCCTTTCCGGCGGCCAGAAGCAGCGCCTCTTTATAGCCTTATCATTGGTGAATAATCCTGAAGTCGTTTTTCTCGATGAAATGACCACCGGCCTCGACCCCGCCGCCCGCCGCGTCGCCTGGGACTTAATTCGCGCCGTCCGCGATAGGGGCACTACCGTCGTGCTGGTCACCCACTTCATGGACGAGGCGGAAAACCTCTGCGACCGCGTGGCTATCGTTGATAAGGGGAAAATCGTCGCCTCCGATTCCCCGCAGGGGCTTATCGCTTCCTATGCCACCGGTGTTCGTGTCCTGTTCTCCACGGATAAACCCGACCTTGCTTTTCTGGAGAAGGTCTCCGGTGTTAAAAATGTCACTCGCCGTGGCGATAGGGTGGAAGTCGAAGGCAGCGGCCCGCTACTGGCTCTGGTTGCGGCGGCGCTCGTCGAACACGACATCGTCCCGCCCGACCTCCGTGTGGAGCAGCCTTCTCTTGAGGATGTTTTCTTGAAAGTGACGGGTCGAGCCGTCGTGGATTGATAATTATGCGTACGTTGACTAAGTTGACCTGGGTGGAAATCAAGCTCTTTATCCGCGAGCCGATGGTCGTGGTGTTCACGCTGGCCCTGCCGATTATTTTCCTGTTTGTGATGGGTGGTGTCTTCGGCAATACCCCCAATCCTGAAGTTTACCGCGGCGTCGGTGCCATGAACTATTATATGCCGTCCTATTATGGCTTGGTCATGATGGCTATCGGCACCGTGGCTTTGCCTCTGCACCTGGCCGGCTACCGCGAGCGTGGTATCCTCCGCCGCTTACGCGCGTCCTCGTTCTCGATATGGACCGTGCTGGGTTCGCAGCTTCTGGTCAGCGCCATCATCGCTATACTCGGCAGTCTGCTGGTTACTGTACTTGGACTTGCTACTTACAGTCCGGACTTGCCGGAAAATATACCGCAACTAATCGGGGCGTTTTTCCTCGGCGTGGCCTGTTTTACCTCTTTCGGATTTTTCCTCGGCGCCGTCTTGCCCTCCACCCGCGCCGCCCAGGGAATCGGCTTGATTCTGTTTTTCGTGATGATGATACTCGGCGGTGCTGGTCCCCCGCCCGAGGTCATGAGCAATGTCATGGGTTTCATCGGCGATATCACGCCGCTGCGCTACGTTATCCTGACCTTGCAGAATGCCTGGTTGCCCGGCCCAGACTTCGACTGGTACACCAGCGCCTCTTTAGTCACGGCTGGAATCACGGTTGTCTCCGCGCTGCTGGCTGCTAGATTCTTTAGATGGGAATAATCTCTTTCTCGCTTGCCCTCCGAAGCTTCAGCGTAGGAGGGGCGCTGTTAGCTGCTAGGTTCTTTAGGTGGGAATAAAAAGCCGCTCATCCTGAGCCTGTCGAAGGATGAGCTTTGAAATTTATTTGTATCTTGGTTATTTCCTTAGTGTTACCCCGAGCTCTTTCGCCAGCCTCGCCGTTACCTGCTCCTGCACCTTGTTGACCTCTTCGTCGGTCAGCGTGTGGTCGGGCGCTTGATAAATCAGCCGGTAGGCTAACGACTTTTTACCCTCGGCTACCTGTTTGCCGGCATACACGTCGAAGAGTTCCACTTCGCTTATCAGCTTGAAGCCCTTGACGATATCGAGTATCTGCTGGTTGGTCACGCTCGTGTCCACCACCAGTGCCATGTCCCTGACCGTGCTCGGGAAGCGCGGAACGGGTTTATACATCTTAACTTGAGACGCAAGCGGCAGCATCGCCCCGATGCTTATTTCAAACAGGCAGACCGTACCCTCGATTTCAAAGGCATCGGCTGTCTTCGGGTGTACCTCCCCGATGACCCCCAGCTTGACCTTCCTGCCGTTGTTTGTAGCCGTGATGGCCGCCTGCCGTGCCGGGTGCAGTCCCTCGTCTTGGCTGTTCTCAAAGCTGATATCTATGCCCAGCTGTCGGAACAGACCCTCCATTACCCCCTTGACGTCGTAAAAATCGCAGGCGCTTTCGCTCCCCAGCCACGACCTCTCCGCCCGGTCGCCGTTCATCACGCCGCACAGCATCTCCGGTTCGTCCGGCAGGTCGTTCTTTCTGGGTATATACACCTTGCCGACTTCAAAAAGCGCTACACCGCCTTCCTCGTGCCGGCGGTTGGCTGCCAGCGTGCTTAGGAGATTACCCCGCAGGCTCGGCCGCAGGTATTCCTGATCTGCCGTCATCGGGTTGGTAAGTCGCAAGGGCTTCACTGTATCGGGGTCGGAGGCGACTTTGTTTATCATATCCAGGCTGGTCAATGAGTAGTTCATGATTTCCTGGAAGCCCATTCCTGCTAGGCTCGTTGTAATGGCTTTTTTTAGGTTTATTTCCGGCGACGGGTCTTGCCTGGGTATTTCCTGTCCCAGCAGCGTCAGCGGTATCTTATCATAGCCGTAAAAACGCGCCACCTCTTCGATGAGGTCTTCTTCTATCTTGATGTCGCTGCGCCAGTAGGGCGCGGTGGCTCTTACTTTCGCGCCTTCTGCCTTGCACTCTATGCCTAGCGCCGTCAGTGCCTTTACTATTTGTTCGCTGTTATATGCCACACCAATGAGGCGTTCGGTTTTTTCAGTAGTAATCGTAATCGGCTCGGGGTCTTTTTTACCCGGGTAAACGTCGATTATCCCCTTCGCCACTTTACCCCCGCCCAGCTCCGCGATGAGCTGCGTGGCGTGCTTGAGGGCCGGTATCGTAAGCCCCGCCCCGATGTCCCTCTCGAATCGCATCGAGGCTTCGCTGGTTAGCCCCAGGTAGCGACTGGTATGGTGCAGGCTGGTCGCTTTAAAGCTGGCGGCTTCCAGCAGAATCGACGTTGTGCTTTCGGTCACGTCGCTGTTCAGTCCCCCCATCACCCCCGCGATGGCTACGGCTCTCTCCCCGTCGCGTATCGTCAGCATGTCGCCGGTCAGCTTGCGTTCCTCGCCGTCGAGGGTATAGAATTTCTCGCCGTCTTTCGCCCGCTGCACGACTATTTTCCCGCCCTTGAGTTTCTCGTAATCGAAGGAGTGTAGCGGTTGCCCGTACTCCAGCATGATGTAGTTCGTGATATCGACGATGTTGCTGATGGGTCGCTGCCCGCAGGCAATCAGCCTTTCCTGCAGCCACGCCGGCGACTCCTTAATCTTGACGTTGGTAATCAGGCTGGCGCAGTACCGCGGGCAAAGCTCGCTGTCGATGATTTCCACCGACGCCTGCTTTTCTATCGGCTCGCCGACTTCTTCATATATAATCTCGGGAATATTGACTTTCTCCCCGCATATTGCCGCCGCCTCGCGCGCTATACCCACCACTGAAAGACAGTCCGGTCGGTTGGCGGTGACGTCTATATCCAGTACCGTATCACCCATGAAGTCGGCCAGCGCTGTGCCCACCTCTGCCTCTCCGGCAAGCACCATGATGCCTTCGTGACTGTCTGAGATGCCCAGCTCTCTCTCCGAGCAAATCATGCCCCTGGATTCCACCCCCCGTATCTTGGCGGCCTTGAGTTCTTCTGCCTTTCTGGTTTCCGGATTTATCAGGCGTGCCCCCACTCGCGCGAAGGCTATCTTGTCCCCTTTATTCAGGTTCGGCGCCCCGCAGACCACCGTTTCCTGCTCTTTCCCAAGGTTTACCGTGGCCAGCTTGAGCCGGTCGGCGTTGGGGTGGGGATTGATGGCTGTTACCTCCCCGATGATGACGTTTTCCCATGCGCCGCCCGTGTTGATAATCTCGCCCACCTCTAGACCGGTCGCCGTTAATCCCTCCGCCAGCTCCGTCACCGGCAGGGTAATCTTTACATAATCTTTAAGCCACTTTAACGGTACTTTCATTCTAAAACTGCCTTAAAAATCTCAAGTCGTTGTTATAAAAAAGCCGCATGTCCTCGATGCCGTAGCGCAGCATCGGCAGCCTTTCGATTCCCATCCCGAAGGCGAAGCTGCCGTATTCCTCGGGGTCGATGCCTCCCCGCCGCAGCACATATGGGTGCGTCATGCCTGCCCCCAGTATCTCCAGCCAGCCGGAGTTCTTGCAGACACGGCACCCCGCGCCTTTGCACACGGTGCATTCGATGGCCATTTCCACGCCCGGCTCGACGAACGGGAAGTAGTCCACCCTGAATCGCACTTTCCTCTCCCCCCCGAAGTAGCGCCGCGCGAACTCATAAAGCACCCCCTTGAGGTCGCCCATGGTAATGCCTTTGTCCACGGCAATCCCGTCGATGTGGTGGAAAATATTGAGGTGCGTGGCATCGGTTGCCTCGTAGCGATAACACTTGCCTACCTCCACCGCTCTAATCGGTGGTTCGTAATTCTCCAGCGTTCGTGCTGTGATGGCCGTCGTGTGGGTGCGCAGCAGTTGCTTCCCTTTTTCTCCGCTCGGGGCGTCAATCCAGAACGATGACATGTTGTCGCGCGCCGGGTGTTCGTCGGGTATATTCAGCGCCTCGAAGTTATAATAGTCCCACTCCACGTCCGGACCTCCCAGTATCTGGAAGCCCATGGAAACGAATATATCACTTACTTCGTTAATCGTCTTGGTAATGGGATGCACGTGTCCTGCCGGATAAGGCCTCCCCGGCAGGGAAATATCCACCGACTCTTTTTGCGCCTCCGTTTTTAGCTGTGCTTCGCGCAGGCTCGTTTCTTTTTCGGTAGAGGCGTTTTCCAGCTGATTCTTAAGCTGGTTGGCCGCCGCGCCTACGGCTTTCCTCTCCTCGATTGACAGGCCGGCCAGCCCCCGCAGTATTTGCGTCAGCGGACTTTTCTTGCCCAGGTATTTTACACGCCATGCCTCCAGGTCTTTAGCGTTATCAGTCCCCCCGAGCTGCTTCAGGGCTTCTGTTTTAATTTTCTCTATTTCATTCAGCATCTTTTTCGTCCGTAAAAAAATCCCCTTCCGCTAAAGAGGGAAGGGGAATGAATGGTTCCAATTTATCTTAGAAACCGGTTCCTTCAGTCCTGGTCTTTCCCTCCTGCGAGAGCGACCAGGTTGCTAAAGTTCGCCGGCTCCTTTACGGCCATGTCGGCCAGCATTTTCCTGTTCATCCCAATACCTGCCTTTTTCAGTCCGTTAATGAACTGGCTGTAGGTCGTTCCGTTGGCCCGGCAGGCGGCATTGACGCGCAATATCCACAGCCGTCTCATGTCGCCCTTGCGTTCCCGCCGGTGAAAATAGGCGTAGCTCAACGAGTGTATCATCGACTCTCTGGCGCGCCTTATTAGCCGGTGCTTGGTGCCGATGTGCCCCTTGGTCTGGGCGAGTACTTTCTTATGTCTATGGTGTGAGGTTACGCCTCTTTTAATTCTGGGCATATTGTTGTTGCTCCTTGTTCTACTTAACGCCGTGTGGTATCAGTCTGGATATGCGCTTGCGGTCGGATGGGTTGAGCTCTATCATCTCATCGAATTGCCGCCGCACCCGTTTGGCTTTCTTGGTGCGCAGGTGACTTTTCGGCCCCTTGACCCGCATTATTTTGCCGGTCCCCGTGATATGAAAACGGCTCTTGGCCCCTTTATGTGTCTTAAGCTTTGGCATTCAGTGTTTCCTTTACTCCTGTTTTAGTGGCTGCTTTCGCCTTCTTTTCTTCTTTCTTCGTCTCTTTTTTCGCCTCGGTTTTTGCTTCTGCTTTTACCTCGGTTTTACTTTCCGTCTTTGTTGCTTCCTTGGCTTCTGTCTTGGCCTTTGGCTTTTGCCCTGTCGGCCCGATGATGATATCCATCCTTCGGCCTTCCATCATCGGCTGCCTTTCCAACGCGCCTACATCAGACAGTGTCTCTGTCATGCGCTGCAGAATTTTCCAGCCTAGTTCGGGGTGAGTTATCTCGCGTCCCCGGAACAATAACGTTACTTTAACCTTCGCTCCGTCGGCCAGCAATTTTTTCGCCGTCCTGGCTTTGAAATCGAAATCGTGTTTGCCTATCTTGGGTCGCAGGCGTATCTCCCGTAATATGGTGACCTTCTGGCTTTTCTTCGCCTGCTGTTCCTTTTTCCGCTGTTCGTACTTGAACTTGCCGTAATCAAGAAGGCGACATACAGGGGGAACGGATGTCGGTGCCACTTCAACGATATCCAGGTTGGCCTTTCGCGCCAGTTCCCGTGCCTGCATTATTGGCATCACGCCGAGTTGCTCGCCTTTTTCTCCTACCAGGCGGACTTCCTTGGCGTATATGCGCTCGTTGACGCGTAATTGTTTAACTATCTACTCTCTTTCCTCCTCAGCTTAAAGGTGCCTTACGAATAAAAACTATATCATATTATGTGTGGGAAATCAAGCCCTCTAGTCTGCCGGCGCACGTTTGTTCCACCCTTATTCTTTACTGTCGATTTCCGCCGTCACTATCTCGATAAAGCTTGTCAGGGGCTGGACGTGCAGTTGCTCCCCGCTCCGCTTCCGCACCGACACGGTATTGTCCGCCGCTTCCTTGTCCCCGATGACGACCATGTAGGGTATCTTCTCCATCTGCGCCTGCCGGATTTTCAGGTTCATCCGCTCGGAGCGGTCGTCCGTTTCCACCCTTATGCCCCGCCCCTTGAGCTCGGCCGCCACCTTTTTAGCCTGTTCGTTGTGACGGTCGGCCACCGGTATTATCTTTACCTGCACCGGCGCCAGCCACGTCGGGAAGGCCCCCGCGTAATGCTCTATCAGCAGCCCGAAG
>JAFGHK010000082.1 GCA_016930185.1 Dehalococcoidales bacterium
GGCTTTAATGTTATTAGGCCACTTATAGTTCTTGGTATACCATAGAAAGCCTTTCAACTTATCAGAATAGCATTCTATGGTGCCATAGGATTTACCTTCTACCTTACAGGATAACAAGAAGCTTTCAATTACTTGCTTTATGGTCTTTTTCGTTGTACTATCCGTGTATCTAGACATTGAACCTCCTCTGATTCTATTCTGGTTGCGCGAGATGCTAACAGAGAATCAGGCAAAGGTCAAGAGAAATTTGAGATAATTTAGCACTCTATAATGAAAGCTTCTCACGAGATACTACGAAGAATACCAATTGAAATCCATACAGCAATCCGTGAATCATTTGAAGTTCTTCTTGAGTAATCTCATGTTTGGTATATGGAGGGTTACTTTCAGGATAAAAGACCAATCCAATGTAGTTGGGAAGATAAGCCCATTTTCCATGTGCAAATCCATTACGCAAAGCCTTCAGTTTTTTTGCGAATTGATTATCTCCGACTATTTCCAACCACTCACGGAGGTAGGTTAACTGTCCAAACCTAGCTGGCTCTTGTAATATTATCTTGCGCAAGTATTTCAAAATTCGGTCACGGAAATAAATCAAATCAAAATACAGTTGTGTAATGATCCTTGCCCTTTGTAAAACGGGATTTGGCAAATTACCTAATTCTGTCAAACCATAATAACCTAAAAGAGCATCATATCTATTTTGTAAAGCTACGGGTGAATTAAGTTCATCAACGATATCCGGCCATTCCAAACGCGCATATCTTAATATATTCGAAAGATCATTTGCTAAACCTGTTGCTAGCCTAGTTTGATCTAAATTTGAAGAAGTAAAAACAGGTACTCCATGCGACACATTAACTGAAAGTTCTTCCAATTGTTTGTCAAGGTTTTGCCATCCGTTCATGGTACTTATTTTAGCAAACCTGTGATAAACATCAATAGTAGGACTTTCCCTCTATCTTAGAGGATAGTAAGAAGCTCAACACCGCCTGTTTTAGACGAATCCCTTGGTCGGAACTGATGTGTGAGAATGCATGAGTATTTCCAGCAAGCCCTTGTTCTGATGCGGATGTTCTAAGAGACATGGTGGTAGCGGCGGGATTTGAACCTGCGACCAAGGGCTTATGAGTCCCCTGCTCTACCACTGAGCTACGCTACCAACCAGAGAAAATATAGCATTACATGAAGCTGAATGTCAATGCTGTGTGCCTATTTTCAGGTCTATTTCCTCAGCCGAACTGCTGGCAAGGGAAATAGCAACATCTTCGGATTGGATGCAGTCCCATACTTTTTCTTCGATGGGGTAATCGTTAACAGCCTCCACGTTGGTACAATCGATTTTTAGGGAGACTAACTCACTTTGGATTCGACTACCCCATCGCTAGTTCAATTTATTTATTCCACGTACTCTCTAAGTGCTTCCGGCAGGAGGTTAACATCATTTGTCTGCGCAGGCACTACGGGAGGCTGTCCATTGGCAGCCATTATTGCTACGCCCTCAGTCCCCAAAAGGAATTTAACCCAAGTGATAGCAATATCCATACGGGGGAAATCTTTCGGTATGGTAACGCCATAGACCACAGGCGCTCCTGTTACCGTAATCGTCGTGCCCGGTTCGGTTCCGGCTATTTCCACCACTGCCTGTGCGTAAAAGTCTTTTAAGGTTGCATCGGCAAGGTTGATTTCCGGAGGTAACTCCACATAGTTCAGGTTATGCTGGGCCGCTACGGAAGTATATTCAAAGGCATAATCCAGGTCTCCAGACTCAAGCAACGCAATGAGATCTACGGATTTAGGTCTCATCATGTCATCGGCGACACCATAGAGGCTATCATAGAGTCCGGGTACACCGTAATGAATTTCTGCAAGCTGCCAGACCATGAGCGTCCGGTAGCCGCAGGGGTCCTGGTCAGGGTCGCTACGGCCATAAGTCACGCCATCGCGCTGCAGTATTTCGTACCAGTTGTCGCTGGTTATTTCGTCGGCGAACTGCGAATCATCAGTATAGGTAAGACACATTTGATTGGTGGCGAAGATTATATACCAATCGGCATATTCCGGGAACATCAACTCCGGAATGAGAGCATAATCAGCCGAGGCAACCACGCCACATTCCTTGCCGAGCTCGGTTACCTTGCGTATAGTGGTGGCGCTGCCGGCAGCCTCCGACAATATTTCCACGTCGGGATAGAGTTTGTTAAACTCCTCGTTTATTTGAGCCAGAGGTACCGTGAGACTACCCGCGTGGAATATCTGGAGAGTCCCGGATAGTTCCGGTTCAGTAGTAGTTGGTTCAGTTGCAGACTCCCCACAGGCAGCGAACAGGGAGACTAAAAATATCAAGCCAAGGAATAAAGAAACAATTTTGAGTGATACTGAATTTTTTCTTTTCACTGTATAAAATCTCCTTTATATCTAATCAATCGAAAAGGTGTACAGACGTAGCCTTAAATGTTACATAAATCCTTTTACCTTTCCGAAGCTCTAATTCTTCAAAGGAATGCCGTGTAACCAGGCAAGAAAGCTCCGGCGGTGCGTTCACTGTTATGTACAACGTTGAGCCCTTGTCCTGGATTTGCGTGATGGTGCCAGGGAAACAATTTCTCGCAGAAGAACGTATCGGTTCAGTGGAAATAAGTATCTCCTCGGGGCGTATAGAAGCGTGGTAAGTACCCTCTGTTTCACCTGCAATAACGAATTCCGTGCCATCAACCTGAAAGACAGTATCCCCGTTCGATTGCTTTGTGGCTTTTCCCAGGAAGACGTTCCTGGTCATGGCAAATCGGGCGACAAATTCTGAATTCGGGTGACGGAATATCTCTTCCGGGGTCCCCACCTGCATCAGACTGCCTTCTCCAATAACAGCTATACGACTGCCCAGTGCTATAGCTTCTTCAAAATCATGGGTGACGTGAAGAATCGTGATTCCCAGTGCCTGGTGAAGTCGGCGAAGCTCCTGCTGTACGGTCTCCCGCGTTTCAGGGTCGAGGGCACTTAACGGCTCGTCTACAAGGAGTAATTCCGGTCGAGTAGCGATGGCTCTTGCCAGAGCTACTTTCTGCTTTTCACCACCACTCAACGTGTCGGGTTTACGGTGAAGAAGATTACCTATTCCGAGCAATTCTGCAACCCAATTGACTCTATTATCTTGTTCCGCTGCGGTGACTTTGTTCATCTTCAAGCCAAAGACAATGTTCTTTCTGACCGAAAGATGAGGAAACAGGACATGGTCCTGATATACTATGCTTATCTTTCTCTTCTCTGGCTCAACTCCGGTCACCTCCTTTCCTCTAAGCCATATTTCGCCGCTCTTGATGGGATAGAGTCCGGCGATGGACTCAAGCAATACCGTTTTCCCCGCCCCGGTGGGGCCGAGGATAATAAAATATTCTCCTTCTTTTATAGCGAGAGTGATATTCTTAAGGACGAACTCGCCTAGGTCTACAGACAAGTCATTAACTTCAATCATGACTTATCACCTCTGTAAGCAAGCGTCCTCAAGACGATAAAAACGATGACACTAACCAGAATCAGCAGCACAGCTACAGGACGCGCATAATCAAGTCCGTAAGTTTCAAACCGCTCATAGACGAGCACAGGCGCTATCATCGGATGGTAAGCGAGTATGATAACAGCCCCGAACTCACTTATGCCACGCGCCCACATCATGATGTTCCCGGTAAGAATACTACGCCATGCCAGCGGGAATGTAATACGGAAAAACGCCTGCCAAGGGGAAGCCCCCAAGGTACGGGCTACTTTCTCCAGTCTGACATCTACCTTTTTAAAACCTTCTTTAGCCGAATCTATCAGGAATGGAATACTGACAAATATCATAGCAATGACGATGCCTGCAAATGAGTCAACGAACGTAATACCGACCTTTTCAAAGGCTTCTCCCAGAAAAAAATTACGACCGAATACAAAGAGAAGCGCGATACCTGCTGCCGTATGAGGCACTACAATGGGTACATCAATCAGACCTTCGACTAGTCTTTTACCCGGGAAATTGTTTCTCGCCAGGATATAGGCTAATGGTATTCCAAGAAAGAATCCCACTATTGTAGATATTAAGGCGGCGAATAGTGTCAGCCCGATTGCTCCACTTACTTCAGGGTCTAAAAGTGTCTCCCATAGCGTTTCCGTATCAGAGACAGAAGAAAAAACCATCTTCGCCAACGGGATGATAATAAAGAGAAATATCAGAAGTCCTAAAAGTACGAAGGTAATCGTGAGTCTGTTCTTACCGATATATCTTAGAAAAGACAATTGTTTTAATGTCTCCTTTTATCGTAAAAATCTCAATAATTCCTATCAGCATCACCGGTGACTGCAATATATACAGCATTTTCCCGTTTATCCCAAAATCACCGGCCAGAACTGATTTCTACAAGCAAAAATCAAGAAACAATAGGTATTTTATCATCATTTTGTTATAATATCAATATAACAAGTATACTATAAAACAACAAAATTTCACCTTTATATAAATTAGCTTTGACGTGGAATAGGCCATGTGCTAAAATTTTAAGTGGAATTTTCTCTCGTGTAACCTGATAACAGGCAATAGTTCTACTATCTATTAAAAGTGAGGGAAGCAAAAATGAACATTAAACAGAAAGTGGTTCTGGTTACCGGGGGTTCGGGCGGACTGGGCGGCGCGCACTGTTTATCCCTAGCTACTGCCGGTTTTAAGGTTGCTGTAGCTGCCTGCAATCATTTTGATAAAGCCAAGGTGGTGGTGGAAAAAATCAAGCAGATGGGCAAGCCGGCAATGGCACTGAAAATGGATGTATCAAATATCGATGAGGTGGAGGAAAGCATCAGTCAAGTAGAAAATACACTGGGTCCGGTAGATGTTCTTGTGAATAACGCCGCCACGGGCATCGTGCGGGCGGTAACGATTGTAAAAACCAAAATGCAGGACTGGGCGAGAGATATCACCGTGAACCTGACCGGCCCCTTCAATACCATCAAGTGCTGTCTGCCGGGCATGATGGAACGCGGCTGGGGGCGTATTATAAATATTTCTTCTATTGCCGGCAAGATGGGCGGGGCGGGGCAATGCAGTTATGCCACCGCTAAAGCCGGACTCATCGGTCTGACCAAGACCGTCGCTCTCGAGTCCGCACGCAAGGGTGTAACCTGCAACGTTCTTGTTCTCGGCCCTATGGATGGAGGAGCCTTCCACGAAGTAGCCCCTGAATTCCAGGAACGCATCATCAGGACCACAGCCGTACGCCGGGCGGGAACTCCGGAAGAACTTAGCCATATGGTGGTTTTCCTGGCTTCCGAGGAGTCCAGCTACATTACCGGTGAAGCTATTGAAATCAGCGGCGGCGCCGGACTTTTTACTTTTTAAGCAATAATCACACAATATTATAAATACCTCTGTTACCACTAAAATCCTAAATTTAAAGGAGCAACGTATGAACGAGGCTGTAATCGTTAGCGGGGTCAGGACGGCGATTGGTAATTACGGGGGAGCATTACAGGACGTCCCGGCGGTCAAACTGGGCAGCATCGTAATCCAGGGTGCCCTGAAAAAAGCCGGCTTAAAACCAAAGGGCGATGTCAGCTTCGCGCCGGGAGCGCTGAAAGACGAAGGCCAGATTGAGCTTGAAAAGAAATACGATACCTGGGACAGTTCTCTTCAGGGAGTCCTGATAGATGAGGTTATCATGGGGAATGTCATCCAGGCAGGGCAGGGACAGAACCCCGCCCGCCAGGCGGCCATTTATGCCGGCGTCCCCAAGGAAGTTAACGCCTTTACCGTCAATAAAATATGCGCCTCCGGCATGAAAGCAGTCACTCTGGCTGCGCAGTCGATTAGAGCCGGGGAGGCCGAGGTTGTCATCGCGGGGGGCATCGAAAATATGAGCGCCGCCCCGTATTACCTGCCCAAAGCACGCTGGGGAGCCCGGATGTTCAACGCCGAGATGGTCGACGGCATGGTGCAGGACGGACTCTGGGAGACATTTTACAATTATCACATGGGTATGACCTCGGAGAATATCGCGGTAAAATACGGCATCACGCGCGAGGAACAGGACGCCTTTGCTTTAGAAAGCAATAACCGAGCCCTGGCGGCCAATAAGAACGGTACTTTCAAGGATGAAATCGTGCCCGTTGAAGTTAAGGTCAAACGGGAAACAAAGATGTTTGAAGTTGATGAACACCCGCGGGAAACGTCGATGGAGTTGCTGGGCAAGCTGCCTACTGTGTTTAAAGCAGACGGCGCCGTAACCGCAGGCAACGCTTCGGCGATTACCGATGCCGGCGCAGCTCTGGTAGTCATGTCCGCCCAGAAAGCGAAAGACCTGGGAATTAAACCGATCGTGTCCATCCGCGCTTATGCCGCGGGTGCGGTCGACCCCGCTTATATGGGTTTGGGTGTAATACCGGCTACCAAGAAAGTCCTGAAAATGGCCGGCCTGACCCTGAAAGACATCGACTATATCGAATTGAATGAAGCCTTTGCTTCGCAGTCAATCGGCTGCATCCGCGAACTGGACATCGACATGAGTAAGACAAACCTGCACGGCGGTGGGATATCATTAGGGCATCCCATCGGCTGTACCGGCGCCAGGATTATCGTCACTCTCATGAACGAAATGAAGCGCCGTGACCTTCAATTAGGCCTGGCGACTCTTTGCATTGGCGGCGGGCAGGGCATGGCTATTATCGTTGAGAGAAAATAAATACATCGTCTCAACCTTAAAGCATTAAAATATTAATGGGGCATATCGTAATCAGGTATGCCCCATTTTTACATTCTCCAATTCAAGTAGTTAATTGTTTAGTGTAAGAACATACCCCTTTTAGTGGTTTTTATGTTAAAATTAAGAAATACCGCGTATCAAAGAGGTCGAGTATATGGCCAAAATCGCCAGATGGGGTAAAGGAACCAACAAGAAAAATGAGATTCCGGAAGAACCATCTGTTGAAGAACCATTAACTATGGAAACGATTACCTGGGGCGACTTAACCTGGGTAAACATAGAAGCAGCGACGGAGCGAGAAACTGCATGGCTGGCCGATACTTACCAGTTCCATCCGCTCGCATTGGATGACTGCCTCAGTCGCAAGCAGATTCCCAAGGTAGATGTCTTTCCCGGCTATCTTTTCTTCGTCTTTCACTACCCATTATTTGATAAAACAACACGCGTCAGCAGCAAGCGGCAATGGTCGGCATTCATCGGTGAAAACTACCTGATTACAGTCCATACCGGCGAATTGAAAACCATCGTGGCTCTCTTCCGTGACTGCATGTCTAATGAGGAAGCACGGAAGGAATACATGAGTTCCGGCTCCGGCTTCTTGCTCTACCGTATCCTTGACCGGGCAATAGACTCATATTTCCCCGTTCTCAATAAAATCCTTAGTCTGATGGAGGACTTGGAAGACGCCGTATTCGACGAGGACATTGAAGCAGTCAAGGAGCTAAGTGTATTGCGGCGGGATATCATCACACAGCGTTCTGTAATGTTCCCCACGCGTGAAATTTTTAAAGAGATGGAAAACAAACTCAAACGCTTCAGCAAGACGGACGTTACCGCTTACTACAACGACCTTATGGACCATACCAATAAAATCTGCAGCACCCTGGATGAATGCAAAGAAATCATCGAGGTATACAAAGACACTGACTATACACTGGCAACCAACCGTCTTAATAGAGTAACACGCATTCTTACCATATTTTCAGCTATCATAGTGCCATTCCTGGCGGTTTCCAGTCTTTATGGGATGAATGTTGTATTACCGGGCGGTCTGGAAGAAGGAAGTTTCCAGACATTCCTGATATTGCTGCTGGTGATGCTCGTTATTGCAGGCGGCATGCTTTTCTACTTCCGCCGCCGACACTGGATATAATATGAAAATTTCTTATCGTCTGGTGATAATTATCTCTGTTTTTATCACCTGCCTCATCACTGCGAATATTATAGCGGTAAAGGTAATAACCCTAGGGCCTTTCACCCTGCCGGCGGCGATTTTTGTTTTTCCCATTAGCTATATATTCGGAGATGTACTTACGGAGGTTTACGGCTATCGCGTCGCCAGAAGGGTCATCTGGCTCGGTTTTCTGTGTAATCTGTTATTCGTTTTCTTTGCATGGATAGGACAGATATTACCTTCGGCTTCATTCTGGGGAGACCAGGGGTCTTACGAAAATATCCTGGGTTATACGCCGCGCCTGCTGGCCGCATCCCTGGGCGGCTATCTGGTCGGGGAATTCATCAACTCCTTTGTCCTGGCAAAAATGAAAGTCCTGACGGCAGGCCGCTGGCTGTGGAGTCGGACAATCGGTTCGACCATCCTCGGGCAGGGATTTGATACAGCTATTTTCATTACCATTGCCTTTATCGGCACGTCATCTTCCGTACCGACGATGATTTTACATCACTGGGTTGCCAAGGTTGCTATCGAAGCCATATTCACGCCGGTGACCTATTTAATAGTCGGCTGGCTGAAACGCAAAGAGGGCATCGATACTTATGATGACCGTACAAAATATAATCCCTTTACACTATATGAAAAGGAGCAGGCCTGATGAAAATCCGCATTCTAGGCGGGCATAACGTAGAAACAAATAATACCGGCTGCAACAGCATATTAATCGACGAGGTCCTGGCAGTGGATGCCGGTGCTCTAACTGCCAAACTGTCACTTAAGGAGCAAAAGAACCTGAAAGCCGTCTTAATTTCCCACCAGCATTACGACCACATCAAGGATATACCGCTACTGGGAATGAATTTCTACATGCAGAAACAAACATTAGAGATATATACTTTCCGCCACGTTCATAAAACTCTGGAAGCGCAACTATTTAACGACATTCTATATCCGGATTTTTCCAAACAACCGCCGGAAAAACCAGCGCTACACATAAACATAGTAGAACCCGGCCGGACATATAATATAGCCGGCTATAACGTACTTCCCGTCAAGGTCAATCACTCCGTACCTACGGTAGGCTACCAGATTACCTCACCACATGGGAAAAAGGTCTTCATTACATCGGACACCGGGCCGGGATTGGAAGAGTGCTGGGAGAAAATATCCCCCAATCTGCTGCTAATCGAGACTACGTGTCCGAATAAAGACGAGGACTTTGCAATACAGTCGGGACACCTCACCCCTGCCCTGCTACAAAAAGAACTGGAGTCTTTCCTCAAGATTAAAGCCTATCTGCCCCAGGTAATCCTCGTGCATGTCAATCCGATATTTGAAAAAGAAATAAAAGCCGAAGTCCGAGAAGTTGAAAAATCACTGGATGCTAAAATAAGAATCGGGTCCGAGGGAATGCAGCTAAACATCTAGTCGGGGGGAAACCGATTAGCGAATTGCGTTTTATCATCGACCAGAATGTAGGCAAGCTAGCCAAGTGGCTGCGGATGATGGGGTACGACAGCCTGTTTTTCACCGGTGAAGACGATTCCCAGATGGTCAGGCAAGCCCTGGCAGAAAACCGGATACTACTGACCCGCGATACGGGAATCATGAAAAGGAGGGTGGTTACCAGCGGAAGACTTAAAGCCATCCTGATGGAGAGCGAAGAGCCTGAACAGCAGATGCGGCAGCTAACGGCGGACATCGACATAAACAGTGGAGCCCGCCCGTTTACCATCTGCCTGGAATGCAATCAGCAGTTAATCGACAGGAAGCCGGGGGAGGTCAAGGACAGGGTGCCCCCGCACGTTTATAAAACACAGACCCAGTACATGGAGTGCCCGGAATGCCGCCGGATTTACTGGCGGGGCACTCACTGGAAAGCGATGCTGAATAAGCTGCAAGGAATAGTCGGGGTTTGAGACAGCAGGAAAGACCAGAAGGGAGAATTATGAACGTATATGAAGCAATTACGAAACGACGCTCTATAAGGCGTTTTAAAGACAAGGCAGTGCCGATTGAAGCGCTGGAGAAGTGCATCGACGCGGCCAGGCTGGCGCCGAGCGGACGCAACCAACAGGTCTGCAAGTACATCGTTGTTAACGACGCCAAAGTGCTGCCGGGGGTGTTCGAGAATATAGGCGGGTCGGCGAAGCTGCCGCCGGACAAGGGCGGGCCACGACCGGAGCAGTCGCCAAAGGCCTACACAATCGTCCTGATTAATAAGAAGTTAGAGGGGGACGCTAACCGACGCCGGATAACACTTTACGATGCGGGCATGGCGGCGGAGAACATCATCCTGACGGCGCTGGAGCAGGGACTGGGTTGCTGCCCGATACTGATGTTCAACGAAGGCGACCTGAAGCTGATACTGGAGATACCTGACGACTACGACATCGCGCTGGTGATAGCGATGGGCTACCCGGACGAGAGCCCCACAGCCGATGTATTTAAGGATTCAACGAACATCTACGTGGATGAAAAGAACCTACGGCACGTGCCCAAGCGGAAGCTGGCGGATATCATACACAGGAACGGGTTTTAGGGGCCGGATTTTACCCTCACCCCCGTATCAGGTACGGGGCAGGCTCTTTGTCCCTCTCCCACCAGGGGAGAGGGGAATTGGAAGGTAGGCACCCTCACCCTTGTCTTCCCTCTCCCATCAAGGGAGAGGGTAAAGAGGAACTATGGAGAGAGAGTGAATATTTATATTCGTTTTATTTGTTTTTGAGAAAAATATTTTTAGTGTTTTAGCTTTGGGTCGTAGCTGATTCGTTTTTGTACTTTTCAGTGTTATGTTAAACCGTTATGTTTAGTAGTCTACAGTTTACAGTCCACAGTTAACAGTATAAAATCCCTCTGTCTCTGCCCCGTATCAAGTACGGGGCAGGCTCTTTACGAAAGGGAGACTTCCCCATTATAGGGGGTTTAAGGGGAGAAAGGGAAGCAAATGTTGTCGCGCCGACCTCACCCCCTGTATCCCCCTCTCCGTGCACAGAGAGGGGGAGGAGATGATGGATTCCCGTTTTCACGGGAATGACGGATGTGTTATCTCTTGACCGTAGTCGTGAATGTTGTTACACTCAATGGAACGGTGAGAAAGTTAAGGAGGTTGTAATCATATGGCGAAGCAGAACAAAGCTACAGACGATACAACCAGAGAATACCCGCGGAAAATAAAAAGAACACTAATAAACGTCCTCTGTATAGTCGGGCTGATATTTTTAATTGCCAGTTCCGGCAGCGGCTGCACCTGTGAATCGACGACGACCACCAGCACGCCTGCTACCACGGAGAACATCACCTGCCCGGAACTGATTTTCAGCGACCCCGAGTTTGCGTTCGAAATCCGGCGGACACTATCAGGAGTACTTACCGGCGAAGCTGACCTGGGCGAGGTCCTTTACACAGCGTCGCGGATTGCAGACGGTGATACAGAAAGCTGGTACCAGGAATGGTATGCAACCGCCGAACACTTCAGGGAGGCCGGTGATGAAAGCCTGGCAAAGGGTCATGATGTAAGCGCCCGCGAAGCATATTACCGGGCGTCCACCTACTACCGCACCGCCGAGTTCTTCCTGCACGGCGACCCCTCCGACCCACGGATTCTCGAAACCTGGGGGAAGAGTCGAGACCTGTTTTTGGCCGCGGCAAACCTCGATACGGTCCCATTTGAAGTTGTTGAGATACCGTACGAAGATACAACACTCCCCGCCTATTTTTACAGCGTCGATACATCAGGCGAACCACGCCCACTGCTGATAGTCCAGACGGGATTCGACGGCTGCCAGGAGGAGCTGCACCCCTATGCCATGGAGGGTATAAAGCGGGGATACAACGTACTTACCTTCGAAGGTCCGGGGCAGGGCGCAGTGATACGACTGCAACACCTTCCCTTCCGACCCGACTGGGAGAACGTGGTAACACCGGTAGTCGATTACGCGGTAAGTCGGCCGGACGTGGATAAAGACCGCATGGCGTTATGGGGCATCAGCCTCGGCGGGTACCTGGCGCCAAGGGGCGCCGCTTACGAGCACCGGCTAGCGGCGGTGGTCGCGGACGCGGGGGTATATGACGTAGGCCTGAACCTGTGGCACGGCGCTCAAGAAGTTGGCGGGGAGCTGGCAAAAATGTCCCGTGAGGAATTCAAGGAATACCTGCTGACCAACCCACCGGAGTTCAACGATGCTATGGAAGCTGTTATGAAGGAAAGCACAAGCGAACGGTGGTTCAACGAGCAGGGCATGTACACCTTCAATACAACGTCAATCGCCCTGTTCTGGGCAAAGTACATGGACTACACACTCGAAGGGGCGGCGGAACTGATAAGCTGTCCGGTGCTGGTATCCTACGCCACAAACGACCACTTCGACCCCAAAGGCGAACAGGCAAAGCTGCTCTACGACCATATAACGTCAGAAAAGGAACTCCTGGAGTTCAGCGAAGAATACGAGGCAGATTATCACTGCCAGATGGGGGCATTTGCGCAGGCGTTTGCCAAGAAGTTCGACTGGCTGGACGGGATAATAAGCAAAATTTCCTGATTTTTATCAAATCCTTTATTTACGGTACGGCAGCTTCACCATGAGTGGAGATGACTGGATTCCGGCTTGCGCCGGAATGGTTTTGGAGAGCATATTTTTCCTCCCCACACCGAGATTCTTCGCTACGCTCAGAATGACAATTAACACCGGTTCTCTCTTGACCGTAGTCGTGAATATTGCTACACTCAATGCATCGGAGCAGTTATAAAAAGATGAAAATAGTCACCGCAGAACAGATGAGGAAGATAGACCAGGAGTGCATACGGCAGGGCACGCCGTCCAGTACGCTGATGGATAAAGCGGGCAAAGCAGTGGCCGAGGCAACTAGAGAACACCTGGGCGATATTAAGAAGCAGAATATAGTATGCCTGATTGGCGGAGGGAATAACGGTGGAGACGGGCTGGTGGCGGCGAGGTATTTAAAGGGGTGGGGGGCAAAGGTAAGCGTGTACCTGTGCAGCGAGCGACCCGCCGCCGACGCCAATCTCAAGCTAGCTAAGGAAAAGGGGATTACATGCGTCGAGGCAAAGGCCGATAAAAACCTGAAAAAATTCGATAGCTTGATAGACAATGCAACGTGCGTTATAGACGCGCTGCTGGGAATTGGCAAGATGCGCCCGCTGGAGGGGGTATTTAAAAAGTCGCTGGAGAAGGTAAACAAAGCCAGAGAAAAGCGGGGCTTAAGCGTTATCGCGGTGGATATACCGTCGGGGATGGACGCGGACACAGGCGCCATCGACCCCGCCTGCGCTACCGCCGACCTGACGGTAACGATGGCTTTACCCAAGGCTGGGCTGTATAAATTCCCCGGGGCGGAGCGGACTGGCAGAGTGATAATTGCAGACATCGGCATACCGGAAAAGCTGTCGGATACAATAGATTTAGAGCTACTGACGAAGGAATGGGCGGCGGCTACCCTACCCAGGCGCCCGCTCAACTCGAACAAAGGCACGTTCGGGCGGGTGCTCATAAATGCGGGGTCGATTAACTACATCGGGGCGGCCTGCCTGGCCTGCGCCGGTGCTTTACGGGTCGGGGCGGGGCTGGTCACGCTGGCTACACCCAGCAGCCTGCAGTCGATTATTGCCTGCAGGATTGCCGAGGCTACCTACTTGCCGCTTCCGGAATGTAGTCCGGGGACGATATCTGTCGAAGCGGCGGACATCATTCACAAGCAATGCCCGCAATATGACGTGCTGCTAACCGGCTGCGGGCTGGGGCAGAACCCGGCGACGGTAGAATTTTTAAGCAGCCTGTTTTTGAAGAAAGGCCTGCCGCCGCTGGTAATCGATGCCGACGGACTGAACATACTCGCCAGAATACCGCACTGGCAGCAGCAGGTACCGGACAACACAATATTGACACCGCACCCCGGCGAGATGGCAAGACTCACCGGCCTGACCATCAAGGATATACAAAAAGACCGGACGGGCACGGCATTGAAATTCGCCAAAAAGTGGCAGAAAACGGTTGTTTTAAAGGGGGCTTTCACCGTGATTGCCGGCGCGGACGGGAAATGCCGGATAAGTCCCTTCGCCAACCCGGGGCTGGCCTCCGGGGGGACGGGCGACGTGCTGGCGGGGATTATCGCGGGGCTGGCGGGGCAGGGGCTCAAGCCATACGATGTGGCGTCGCTGGGGGTCTTTCTGCACGGGGCGGCGGGTGATAGAGTAAGAGATGAACTGGGCGATGCCGGCACGATTGCGTCCGACCTGCTGCCGGCGCTGCCGCTGACGATAAAGCAACTGAAAAAACGGGGCTGAAGAGGAGGGAGATATGCTGCTGGTCTTTGATATCGCCAATACGAACATCAAGATAGGCCTGTTCGATGGGAAAAAGCTGAAGGCGACCTGGCGGATTGCCACCGGCGTACAAAGGATGGCCGACGAATACGCCGTAATACTGCTTAACATGCTGCGCCACGAGGGCATCGACCCTAAAGACATTGATGAAGGGGCGATGAGCTGTGTCGTACCACCGCTGGTGACTACCTTCAACGAGCTTTTCCTGAAATATTTTAAAATCAAGCCCCTGGTGGTGGGGCCGGGGATAAAGACGGGGGTGCGCATACGCTATCCCAATCCCCGCGAGGTGGGCGCCGACCTGATTGCCAACGCGGCGGCAGCCCTGTCGCTTTACAAACCCCCGATAATCGTGGTTGCGCTGGGAACGGCGACCGCCTTCGCGACCGTTTCCAAGGACGGGTACCTGGGCGGGGTAATCGCGCCGGGGCTGGGCATCGCGGCGGAGGCGCTTTACACGCGCACGGCGGCCCTGCCGAGGGTGGAGCTAACGAAGCCGAAAAACGCCATCGGCAACAATACTCAAGCCGCTATACAGTCGGGCCTCATCTACGGATGGGCGGGGCTTATCGAGGGGATAGTCGAGCGGATACAGGCGGAACTGGGCGAAAAGGCGAAAGTAGTTGCGACCGGAGGCTACGCGGACATCATCGCCAAAGAGACAAAGGTAATCGACGAGGTCAATCCCAATTTGACGCTTTTAGGGATAAAAACCATTCATGATATGAACAGGGAGTAAGGGAAAAAATTCCAATAACCAAGATACAAGATACAAACAAATTCCAAACAGCAAAATTAAAAGATGGGGAAAAGGGAACAGGGGGTGAGGAGGGTATGTTAAAAAATAAGACGATAGTGCTGGGGATAACGGGCGGCATCGCGGCTTACAAGGCGGTGGACCTGGCCAGCAAGTTAACGCAGGCGGGGGCCAGGGTGGAGGTGGTCATGACGGAGGCGGCGACCAACTTCGTGACGCCGCTGACGCTGCGCAACATCACGCACCGGCAGGTGGTGACCGACATGTTCGAGTCGAACTCCGAGTGGAGCGAAGAACATATCGCGCTGGCCGAAGCCGCCGCGGCTGTCATCATCGCCCCGGCGACAGCCAACACCATCGCCAGGCTGGCGACAGGCATCGCGGACAACATGCTGGGTACGGTGGTGCTGGCTACCAAGTCGCCGGTAATTATCGCGCCGGCAATGAACGACGTGATGTACGCCAATACCGTAACGCAGAAGAACATCGCCAAGCTCAAGTCGAGGGGCTTCACGTTTATCGAGCCGGAGCACGGAAGGCTGGCCTCGGGGAAAATGGGGAAGGGCCGGCTGCCGGACACGGCCACGATTATCAAAGCAATCGAGAAGGCGCTGGGGCAGAAGCAGGACTTAACGGGCAAGCGCATCGTGGTGACGGCGGGGGGCACGAGAGAGCCAATCGACCCGGTAAGACATATAGGTAACCGGTCGTCGGGGAAGATGGGCTACGCCCTGGCGGAAGCGGCGCGTGACCGGGGGGCCAAGGTGACGCTGGTGTCGGCGAACGTTACGCTGGAAGAGCCGTCGGGGATTGAAATTATTAAGGTCAAGACGGCGGCGGAAATGAAAAGGTCGGTAAGCGGGGCGGTCAAGAAAGCGGACGCGCTGATAATGGCGGCGGCGGTGGCGGACTATCAGCCGGAGGCAATGGCTAAAGCCAAGATAAAAAAGGGTAAACAGGATATGACGCTGAAGCTGGTCAAGACGCCGGACATCCTGGGGGAGGTTAAGGGGAAGTTTTTAAGGGTGGGCTTTGCGGCGGAAAGCGAGAACATCATCAGCAACGCGAAGAAAAAGCTGACGGAGAAGAAGCTTGACCTGATTGTAGCCAACGACATTACGAAGTCAGACAGCGGGTTCGACGCGGACACGAACCGCGTGGTAATTATAGATAAGAAAGGCAAAGCAGAGAAGCTGCCCTTATTAAGCAAGCGGGAGGCGGCGGAGAGGATACTGGACATGGTAAAGGGGCTGATTAATTAAAGGGGGGATGAGAGATGTTGTTGCTAGATGGGGTGAAATACGAAGAATGGATACCAACAAATGAAGCTGAATTTGAAAATATGGTCAAAGAACATACCCAAGAAATATTTGGCGAGAAATCAGTATATCTTGATATTAAACCATATCTTAAATCAGTAGCAGGTATAGGCTCAATACCGGATGGAATTTGCTTTATTTATGGAGAGAATCCCCAATGGTACATTGTTGAAGCTGAACTATCAAGTCATTCTGTTCATGAACATATAGTACCACAGGTAGCAAGATTTACCACTGGTATAAAAAGCCCAACAACTCAAAGGAAAATTACAGAATTAATTTATAACGAAATACTTAAAAATGAAGTATTAACTTTAAATCTAAGAAAAGCTGTTATGCCAACTGAAATCTACAAATTTGTATCTGATTTGGTTTCAACCAAGCCTATTTTAGCAATAATTATAGATAAAGAAACACCAGAATTAGAAGATATTAAAATTACATTAGCCCACCTTCAGATTAAAGTAGTCGAGTTCAAGACATATATTAGAGAAGGTATAAAATCAATCCATGCTCATATATTTGAATCTTTATATAAACAAACTGTGGCTCAACCGACTGCTGTCAAAGAACCGAAAACGACAAAGCCCCTATTTATATCAGATGATCAAATAATAATTACAATTCAAAATAATTCATTTATTAAATTTCACCTCTTTGTCCTTTACAAAGACCAACGAAAATTCTTCCCCGGCTTTAAAATTCCTTTTGAACTCGTCACAGATATTGGGACTGTTGAAAGTTGGGTGACTTCAGCATCTGCTGGAACTCAAAAAGGTGATCCTGATGCCGGAAGATATATACAGGCGAATTTAGCGAACTGGTATAGAAAACATCCTACAATTAAAATCGGTGATCAAGTAATATTTAGATGTATCGAGCCAATGAAGAAATATCGACTAGAAATAGTAAAGTAATACAGAATATTATAATCCCCCTCACCTTAATCCTCTCCCACAAGGGGATAGGACAATTAAGAAGGGGCTGGATTCCCGAGCAGGTCGGGAATGACCCTCCTGTGCTAAAGCTCCGGAGGGCAAGCGACTAGAAAGAATCAAGTATGACGGATAAACCTGATAAGCAAGCGGAGATGCCCAAGGCTTACGAGCCGGGGAGGGCGGAGGAGAGGTGGTACAAGTTCTGGATGGAGAAGGGCTATTTCACGCCGAAGATAGATAAAAAGAAAAAACCTTTCGTCATCACGATGCCGCCGCCGAATGTTACCGGCGAGCTGCACTCCGGCCACGCGCTGGAGATGGCACTACAGGACTCCATGATACGCTGGCACCGCATGAAAGGGGAGCCGACGCTCTGGCTGCCGGGTCTCGACCATGCGGCGATTGCCGCCCAGGTGGTGGTGGAGAGGCAACTGGCTAAAGAGGGCATAGACCGACACAAGCTGGGCCGCGAGAAATTCCTGGAAAGAATGTATAAATGGGTCGATGCGTGCCGCGATACAATCACCAACCAATTCACGAAACTCGGCGTATCCTGCGACTGGACGCGACTGCGCTTTACGATGGACGAGGTCTCCACGAGGGCGGTGCGCACCACCTTTAAGAACCTGTACGACAAGGGGCTGATATACCGCGGCGAGCGCATCATCAACTGGTGTCCGCGCTGCGGCACGGCGCTATCCGACCTGGAGGTGGAGCACATAGACCTGAACGGTCACCTGTGGTACGTGAGATACCCGGTTGTGGGAGAGAAGGACAAATACATCACGGTAGCCACCACGCGCCCGGAGACGATACTGGGCGATACGGCGGTGGCAATCAATCCCAAGGACAAGCGGTTCAGGGGCATGGCGGGCAAGAAGGTAGTCCTGCCCGGTGTCAACCGCGAGATACCGATCGTTGCCGACGAAATCGTCAGCATGGAGTTCGGAACCGGCGCCGTTAAGGTAACCCCGGCCCACGACCCGGTGGACTTCGAGATTGCGCAAAGGCAAAAACTGCCGCTGATAAACATCCTCAACAGCGACGTGACGATGAATGAAAACGCCGGACCGTATAAAGGCATGGACAGGTACGAGTGCCGCAAGGCCATCATCGCCGACCTGGAGAAAAGCGGGCAACTGGTGAAAACCGAGGACTACTCTCACGCCGTGGGGCACTGCGACCGGTGCGGAACTGTCGTCGAGCCGATTGCCAGCCAGCAATGGTTCGTTAAGGTCGCGCCGCTGGCCAAGCCGGCCATCGAGGTGGTCAATAACGGCCGGATTACGATATTGCCGGAGCGCTTCACCAAGGTCTATTTGAACTGGATGGAGAACATCCGCGACTGGTGTATCAGCCGGCAGCTCTGGTGGGGACACCGCATTCCCATATGGTACTGCAAAGACTGTAACGAAATGACGGTAGCCATAGAAACGCCGACCGCCTGCGCCAAATGCGGGTCGAAAAATATCGAGCAGGATCCGGACACGCTGGACACCTGGTTCAGTTCCGGACTTTGGCCGCACTCGACGCTGGGCTGGCCGGACGATACCGAAGACCTGCGCTATTTTTACCCGACGTCGGTGATGAATCCCGGTTACGAAATCCTGTTTTTCTGGGTAGCCCGTATGATTATGCTGGGCATCGAAAATACGGGGGAAATCCCATTCCACACCGTCTTTCTGCACGGCCTGATACGCGACGACAAAGGCGTCAAGATGAGCAAGACCAAGGGCAACGTAATCGACCCGCTGGGAATCGTGAACAAATACGGCGCCGACGCCACAAGGATGGCGCTTACGACCGGCACGTCACCGGGCAACGACTCGCGGCTGTCCGTAGAGAAAATGGAGGCCGGCCGCAACTTCGCCAACAAGCTCTGGAACGCGGCGCGGTTCGTCATCAGGAGCCTGGAAGCAGGCGGCGATGTTACAAATGAGATTGAAGGAGACGGACTCAAGACCGAGGATAGATGGATACTATCCCGCCTGAACAAGACAACGGGCGAGGTAACCAGACTGATGGACGAGTTCCAGTTCGGGGAGGCGCAGAGGCAGATACACGACTTTATCTGGGGGGAGTACTGCGACTGGTACATCGAAATAGCCAAGATAAGGCTGCAGTCGAACGACACCTCGCCGCTGCCGGTGCTGGTGCACGTACTGGAAAAGTCGCTCAGGCTGCTGCACCCCTACATGCCTTTCATCACCGAGGAATTGTGGCAACATTTAAGGAAATACATCAAAGAACCCAAAGCTGAATCTATAATGATAGCCGAATACCCGAAAGCCGATGAAAAACGGTTCGACGGGAAGGCGGAAAAAGAAATAGAGTCCGTCGCCGAGATAATACGGTCGATTCGTAACGCGCGGGCGCAGTACAAAGTGGACATGACCCGCTGGATAGAGTCGAAAATATACAGCAACCAGGCGACGATTTCCTCCTATGCCGAAGCCATAACGTCGCTGGGGAGGACCAGGCCAGTCACCTTCCTCAAAGGGGAACCGGGGGAAAAGGCGGGAGACAATACGCTGGTGATACCGCTGGCACGGGCAACGGTGGTGATACCGATGGCCAGCATGTTCGACGTGGAGGCGGAGAGAAAGAGGCTGGAAAAGGACCTGGCGGAAACGCAGGCAGAAGTAAAACGACTGGAAGCCCGGCTTAAGGACAAGGCGTTCCTGACCAAAGCGCCGGCGGCAGTTGTTGAAAAGGAAAAAAATAAACTCTATACTTTAAACGAAAAACTGGAAAAACTAAAGCAACAACAATCAAGGCTGTAGGAGGTGGGATATGTTCTCTAAAGTGCTGGTTCCGCTGGACGGGTCAAAAGTAGGCGAGGCTGCTTTACCGGCTATCGAACACATGGTAGACAAACTAGGGGCCGGGACAAAAGTAGAAGTCATACTTATCGGGGTGATAACGCTGCTGCGTCACTGGGTGGTGGTAGGAGAGGCAAGCGCCCCGGTCTCTTATACGGAAGAAGAACTTAATCTTATCAAAAAGAGGGTGGAGGACTACCTGGGCAAGACCGGGGAGTCTCTAAAGAAGCGGGGCGTGACAATCAGCACGATAGTAAGCACGGGCAACGCCGCCGACGAGATAATAAAGGCCGCCGAGCAAACGGGGGCAGACCTGATAGCGATGTCCACACACGGTCGGTCCGGTTGGAAGCGGCTGGCGTTCGGGAGCATCACGGACAAGGTAATGCACCACTCCAGCATACCGGTACTGATGGTGCGCGCGCCCGAGGGCACGATGAACGAGTAGGGGTAAAAATCCCCCTTTATCCCCCTTTTTCAAAGGGGGAGACGAATAAAGGGGAACTGGATTCCCAATCAGGTTGGGAATGACGTTGAAGCGAGGTCGGCGGCGAGGACTTGAGAAACGCCCTTTTGCCGCCATTGTTTTTTCAGATAGTCTAAGGCCTTTTTAGTGTCGCTGGCGATGCGGGCTTTTTCACAGCGCTTAAGTCTAAATTTAAACAGCCAGTAGGTAAACTGCTTCATTTCGTCGATAGTAATGGAAAGCCGGTGGGGGTGCCTTTTTTCTTTCCTAAACTGCTTCAGCAGCTCGTCCCTTTCAATATCATAGATACGGCGATAGGCTTCATCGGAGGAATAGTCGCGGCGGTAGCCCCGCACCCACATCTCCTTATTGACAGCCTCCTGGACGGCCAGCAACAGGGCTTCTTCAACAGTGACGCCGTAGAAGTAGTTGAGGTACTGGGCGTATTTCCGCTCGCCGATAAGCTCCTTGACCTCCGAGGCATTAAGCTCAAGCGGGGGGATTCCGTGAAAGAGGAGGTCGTCCCTTTCTTTTTCCGGCAGTAAGTCCGCAACCGTACCGCAGAGTCGCTCCGCCAGCAGAAGCCAGTCGAAAGCCTCGCCGTCGATGAGGTAAACGTAAGAGCGGTCGTTATACTCCTCCGACGCGCTGGACCAGAGCCCGACGGCGCCGAGAAGTGCAAGATACCAGTTTTTACCGGAGGCGAGGGACTCCTTGAGATAGCGAAGAGCCGAGGCGTCGCCGGGAGAGGCGGATTCGGCGGGGATAAGAGGATTATCAACGGCGTTCATAGGCGTTAAAACCTCATGCTCTATTTAATTCTCCCTCTTATCCCTCCTTACGAAGGAGGGAGGATGATTTTTCACCTTCTGCTCGTTCTGATTTAAGCCGTTCGTAGAAAGCGAGACTGCCGGTATTGACAAGCTCGGTGAGTTTTTTAATGATAGCCTCGCCAGCGCCGGGGACTTCTTTGAGACGGTCTTCCGCCACCAGTTTTGAGACAGGCTCCTTAAGCTCAAGGATAGAGCGGGCGACCTTCTCGTAGGCGCGGATTTTGAAGATATTGTCTTTCTTGAGCCGGAGCCTGGCGGCGATGTCTGAAAAGATGGCGGAGATTTGTTCGTTGGTCATGGGGTACCCCTTTGGTTCTTCCCTATGAATAGATAATGACTACCTTTTCTAAACTTACTTTTTATGTTGTGTTTGCAGGGGCTGCTATCTCGTAACCTTCCTGTTCAAACAACTCAACTAAACATTCGGCACAAAGTCCTCGTTCATTATCCTTATACATTTCATCAGCGGTTTCTTGGCTGTCGGCAACAAAATACACGGTATGTGCGGGCCAATTACAACCGCCGCACTTTTCACCATGTCCGACCTCATATATCTTCATCTTCTTATATCCCCAACTCCTTTTCAAGATCAAAATACGACTTTTTACGTTTGTATAGTTCTTTGACCTTTTCCAGTTCGATAAATTTTATATGCTTGTCAATTTCGTGAAAAGTGCCAGAAAGTAAACCTTCAGCTTTACCGAAGTCTTTTTTAGTAGCGATGAGGAAAATATGGCTATTCCACAAATCAAAAGCATGTTTTAATTTACCTAAAGCGTGGTAAATATCTCCACCAACCTGAACTTCGAATACGTACGTCGGTACTGAATTTGCTACTCTTCGCCAAACGACATCTATTTTACCAATATCAAATGAATATTCTGTTTCCGAAAGAAAATTCTGAAGCTTGCCAATCTCTACTAATTTTTGCTTGGTGTTATCATGTAAAGAAAGGGCTTCGTCACCATTCAGAATTGGAGCAGGGAGTATATTAGAAATCATTTGTTGGCCAAATTCTGGTTCAACAGGATGGAAACCTATTCCTACCTTAAGTTTTAGAGCATCAGAAGTTATACGTTTTGCGCTCCATTCATCTGGGGGAAAGCAATAAGTTACATCGAATTCAAAGCGCAGTGGCCATCTTACTTTTCCTTCAGCAATTTCTTGAGGCCAAAGTGGTTTATCTTGTTTGAACTTGGTCTTTACTGTGCCGAATCCTACTAGACCACTAACTGGCTTCGTAATATAAATCAAGATGACATCTTTCTCAGCAAGTTCATTCCAAAAATGCTGTTGTTTTGTTACGAGTCCCCAGGTATTACCATGAGCAAAAGCAGTATTCCATTGTTCCGGGGCACCAACGGTAAGCCAGTAATTCATAACTTCACCTCCTATTCTGCCTCCTCTACCCTATTTCAGCTACGCCGTCCCAGCAACCTTTATGGCAGACAAAATAGATTTGCTCGTAGTTTAAACCTATTAATTCATTGGAATGTACTATTTTACCATCGGAAACAGCAAATACTTTTTGATTTTTTCTAATCGGTTTACCGCATTTATCGCATGTTCTGACACATAAAAGAGCATCTTCTGTCATAATTCACCTCCCTTATCTTCCGCAGCAGTGCTTGTATTTTTTACCGGAGCCGCAGGGGCAGGGGTCGTTGCGGCCTATTTTTTTACCGGCGACCCTGGCGGGGGCGCGGGGCTTAGTATCGCCTTTTGAGCCCACATCAGCCTGGGCCATGGGGGACTGGGGCGGTTTTTCGCCGCGCTGGGCGAGGCCGACGTGAAAGATGACATTGGCTATTTCGTGCTGGATGTTCTCTTTTAGCTCTCCAAACTTCTGGTGACCGGACATTTTATACGCATCTGCCGATTTCACCTGACGGAGAGTCTGCCACCCCGCTTGAAGTCGCTCGTGCTCCATAGCGGTAAGGTGCTCCACCCAGAGTCGGTCAATGACCTGGAGCATGACGAGCCGCTCCAGCAGCTTCGATTTTTCCGGGCCGAGGTCTTTTTCCCGCTGCTCGTAGAGGGCAACGGAAAGCTCGACGAGCTTCTTCTCGATATCCTTCTCACCCATGCCCTCAAGGGCTTTAGCACTGACATCACGGGGGAGGGGCATGATACGGCTGACGTCCTTAAGCATGGCGGTGATATCGCCGTCCTCACCGAACTGTTCGCGGGGGTAAGCGGCAATCACGCCGTCGATTTCGTTACGCACGTACTCCAGGATATTAGACTTTAGGTCAGCGCCGGAGAGGATTTTACGTCGCTCCTCGTAGATAAGCTCGCGGTGCTTGTTGACGACGTCGTCGTACTCCACCAAATTCTTACGAATATCAAAGTGATAGCCCTCGACGCGCTTCTGGACATCTGTAATCATGCCGGTAATCATCTTGTGCTCGATTGGGGTGTCTTCATCCATGCCGATCCAGCCCATGACGGTCTTAAGCCGGTCACCGCCGAAACGACGCATGATATCATCTTCTAAAGAAATATAGAAGCGCGAATAACCGGGGTCGCCCTGGCGTCCGGCACGACCGCGCAGCTGGTTATCAATACGGCGGGCTTCGTGGCGCTCCGTGCCGACGATGTGGAGTCCGCCCAGTCCGATGATTTTATCATGCTGCTTCTGCCACTCGGCGAGGTCTTTCTCATACTGCTGGAGGGCGGCGGGGTCACCAGAATCAGGCTTTTCCGGCCTGCGGCCGCCCAGCACGATATCCACACCGCGGCCGGCCATGTTGGTAGCGACAGTCACCATGCCGGTCCGGCCGGCATTGGCGATGATTTCACCCTCGCTGGTATGCTCCTTGGCGTTAAGGACCTGGCAAGTTATGCCCTGCCGCTTGAGCATACCGCTTAAAAGCTCCGATTTCTCAATAGAGACGGTGCCGATGAGTACGGGAATGCCTTCTTCATGGAAATGCTTGATATCGCGGGTCACGGCCCGGAACTTGCCCTCCTCCGTCTTATAAATAAAGTCGGGGTTGTCTTCACGTACCATAGGTTTATGGGTGGGGACTTCCGTGACTTCCAGCTTATAAATTTTATAGAACTCTTCCGCCTCGGTGGAGGCGGTACCGGTCATGCCGGCCAGTTTTTCATACATGCGGAAGTAGTTCTGGATGGTAACGGTGGCGTAGGTCATGGACTCGCGCTGGACTTTAACATGCTCCTTGGCCTCGATGGCCTGGTGCAGGCCTTCCGAGTAACGCCGGCCGTACATCTTACGCCCGGTAAACTCATCGACGATGACGATTTCGCCGTTATTCTCAACGACATACTGGCGGTCGCGATGATAGAGAGCGTGGGCGTTAAGGGCCTGCCGGAACACATTTTGTATATCGTTAAATTTCCTGGCTTCTTCGAAACTCAAGTCCTTGGGCGTCTCCCCGCCGAAAAGCTCATCCGCCCTCATGCGGAAAGCTCGGGCCAGCTTTTCCTGACCGCGCGCCGTAGGCTCAACGTAGTGGTCTTTTTCATAGGCTATATAGTCGACGGTCTTTTTCAGGTTCTCCAGCTCTTCTTTTTCCTGGTAATTGTGCGATTTGGGCTCATAAGGCAGTACTTTTTTCGCCATGCGGGCGACGACGTCATTAACGGCTTTATAAATCTGCCCGGAGTCCTCCGCCTGGCCGCTGATGATAAGGGGTGTACGGGCTTCATCAATTAAGAGGTTATCCACCTCGTCGACGATGGCATAGTACAAAGGACGCTGCACGCACTGCGAGAGGTCGACGACCATGTTATCCCTCAAGAAATCGAAGCCGAACTCGGAGGAGGTCCCGTAAGTAATATCAGCCTGATATGCCTCCGCCCGGGAAATGGTGCGGAAGTGGCGCCAGATATCATTTTCCTTGCCGGAGTCAAAAGAGGGGTCGTAAAGGCGGGCGGGTGTACGGTCAGTGTCATCCTTTTGCATCGGATAGATGCTGGCGACGGAAACATCCAGAGCGTGATAGATAGGCCCCATCCAGTAGGGGTCACGCCTGGCAAGGTAATCGTTGACGGTGACGAGATGAGCGCCGTAGCCGGCCAGCGAGTTAAGGTAAAGGGGAAGGGTGGCGACTAAAGTCTTGCCTTCGCCGGTCTTCATCTCGGCGATTTTGCCCTGATGTAAAGTAACGCCGCCTAAAAGCTGGACATCATAGTGGCGCTGGCCAAGGGTGCGGCGGGCGGCCTCGCGGACGGCGGCGAAAGCCTCGGGTAGAAGGTCATCCAGCGATTCGCCTCCCTCATAGCGCTTTTTAAATTCGGCGGTCTTGGCCTTGAGAGCATCGTCGGAAAGCGCCTCGAACTCCGGCTCCAGAGCATTTATCTCATCGACATAGGGGCGGAGTCGCTTAAGTTCCTTTTCATTGGAATCGAACAGTTTACCGAATAGTTTAACCATGATTATCACTCACAATCAGCTCTTTAGCTTTATCTGCGAGGGATTCCAGGACCATTATCTTGACCTCGCTCATGCCGTCGATGGTAAACAGGTGCACCGAAGGAGCGGCGTTGGACTTGAGGAAGCAGGGGATATCATAGCTTTCCAGGAGGCCTTTGATTACCTGCGCCTCCATTTCATTGCGGGCGTGATATACTTCTACCATTTTCTCATTACTTTTCAAACATGGCTCCTATTGACTGGCCGGTGTGGATACGCTTGATAGCCTCGCCAAGGAGGGGAGCGATGGATAAAACGGTTAATTTATCCGAAATTTTCCCGTCCTTGACCGGGACGGTATTGGTGACGACGACCTTTTTTACCTGGCTGGCCGCGATTCTATCCACGGCCGGGCCGGAGAAGATGGGATGTGTACAGCAGGCATAGACCTCGCGGGCGCCTTTATCCACCAGCGTGGCAATAACCCCAACGAGCGATCCGGCGGTATCAATTTCATCGTCCACGATAAGGGCGGTCTTTCCTTTGACCTCACCGATAACATTCAATGTTTCTGTTTTATCAATATTGCCGATACGTCTTTTTTCCATGATAGCCAGGGGGTGATTGAGTCGGGAAGCTACATCCCGGGCTCGCTTGGTGGCGCCGATGTCCGCCGCCACCACCACCAGGTCACTAAATTCGGTCTTCTTAAAATAATCGCTCAAGAGATAAACAGCGGTCAATTCATCCACCGGAATATTGAAAAATCCCTGTATCTGGGCGGCATGAAGGTCCACGGTGAGGACGCGGCTGGCGCCGGCCACGGTAAGCAGGTCGGCGAACAGCCTGGCGGTAATGGGGACGCGGGGCTGGTCTTTTCTATCGCTGCGTCCGTAGCCGTAATAAGGTATGACGGCGGTGATGCGCTTGGCCGAGGCGCGCTTGAAGGCGTCTATCATAATAAGGAGTTCCATCAGATTGGAGTTAACCGGGGTCGAAATGGGCTGGACGATAAAGACGTCCATTTCCCTGACATTTTCCAGAATACGGACGAAGGTGTTTTCGTTGCTGAAGTGCATGACCTCGCAACTGCCGACGGGCAGGCCTAAATACTTTGTGATTTCCCCGACTAACTGGGGATGAGCATTACCGCTGAACACCTTAAGCTCGTCCATTAGTGAAAATCTCCTCTCTTTCTCACGAGTTTTTCCGCATTTTCATTATAGCACGATTGGAGCGCAAGCTCATCCTTTTTTTACGAGAGGAAAATCACAAATTCCAAGATATGCCGATTTCATACGGCATCACGTATGAGTAAAGGAATCGGGACAAGCACCAAAATGAGGAGAAGAAAAACTTGAGTTAGATTAACATATCCCGCAGGGTCTTGAGGTTGACGACGTCTTCCTTGTTGTACTCGCAGAGTTTTTCGAGGGCATCAAGGTCAAAGGAATCAACGTATTTCCACCAGAGCTTGACGGCTTCCCAGCCGTTCATGTCCGGCAGACGGCGCGTAATGCCGACCTGCCTCTCCACGCCTTTGAGTCCGCCGCGCAGGTTTTTACTCCAACAATCGTACATGAGGTCACGGTGGTGAAACATCTGCGCCAGATTGATACCGAACTGGGAATGAATAAAGGGCAGGTCGAAGCGGCTGCCATTATATGTGTAGATGATATCCACGCCTTCAAGGGCTTCCAGGATAGCTTGGGCGGTAATATCACGTCCGACGAACTGGACGAATTCAGTCTGGTCGCCGCAACAGAGATAGATGCCGACGACGGTGATTTCACTGGCGCCGTAAATCAGGCCAGTAGTCTCGATATCAAGATAGGCTTCGGTTACAGACATGAGCGCTGTTATTTAGGGCGGGCACTTGGCGCAAATGGAGCGGAAGAGGGTGGTGCTTAAGTAGCGGTCGCCGCGGTCGGGCAAAATTACAACTATGTTGCCTTTCTTCATCTTTTTAGCGACTTCCAGAGCACCGACAACGGCAGCGCCGCTGGACATACCGGTGAAAAGTCCCTCCCGAACGGCCATCATCCGGGTGGTCTCAAAGGCAATACCGTCCTCGACAGTAATTTTTTCATCGTAGATTTCAGGATTGAAGATACCGGGTACAACGCTCTCGTGCATATTCTTAAGCCCCTGAATGGTATGCCCGAGAGTAGGTTCAACAGCAACTATTTTGATACCCGGCACTTTTTCCCGAAGATACCTGCCGGTACCCATCAAGGTACCAGTAGTACCGATGGCGCAAATAAAAACGTCGATTTTGCCCTTCATCTGTTTGAGAATCTCGGGGCCGGTGGTCTCGTAATGAGAGAGGACATTATTGGGGTTATCGAACTGGTTGGGCATATAGTACTTATCGGGCTCGTTTTTCAGGGCCTCCCAAGCGCAGCGGATGGAGCCATCGACACCCTCCCTGGCGGGCGTAAGTACAACCTCAGCGCCGAAAGCCTGGAGGATGAGCTGCCTTTCAACGCTGACGCATTCCGGCATGAAAAGCTTGACCTTATAGCCTTTAGCGGCGCCAATCATAGCGATGGCGATGCCGGTATTGCCGGAGGTGGGCTCGATGATGGTCTTTTCTCTGGTCAGTTCACCGGACTTTTCCGCCATCGTGATCATATAGAGGGCGGGGCGGTCTTTAACGGAGCCGCCGGGGTTGCTGCCCTCAAGTTTGGCATAGATTTTAACGCCAGCGACCCCATTAAGATTAGTCATCTGCACCAGTGGGGTGCTGCCGATAGCGCTAAGGACGTTAATATTGCTGTTTTTCATGTGAATTCACCTAATAGAAATTATATCACTTTAAAGGCAGGTCAATCATCAATGCCAGGGACAGGGAAGCGGCGGCATATTTCCGCCACCTGCTGCCTGACTTCTTCAATTACTTTTTCTTTATCAATATTCCTGATGACTTTTACAATAAGGTCGGCAATCTGCTGCATTTCTTCTTTACTAAAGCCGCGGGCGGTGGCCGCAGGAGTGCCAAGCCTGATACCACTGGTCACAGCCGGAGGCCGGGTATCGAAAGGAATGGTGTTTTTATTAGTGATAATACCGGCGGCATCAAGGGCTTTTTCCGCCTGCTTGCCGGTAACGCCGAAAGCAGAAAGGTCAACGAGGACAAGGTGGTTATCCGTCCCACCGGAGACGAGGCGGAGTCCCTGCTTTTGCAGTTGGGCGGCCATGGCGCGGGCATTTTCCAGAATCGCCTTCTGATAGTCAACAAAGGACGGCTGCATGGCCTCGTGGAGGGCGACCGCCTTGCCGGCGACGGCGTGCATCAGGGGCTTGCCCTGCGCTTCCGGGAACACCGCGGAGTCGATAGCCCTTGCATATTCCTGCTTACAGAGTATCAAACCGCCGCTGGTACCGCGCAGGGTCTTGTGCGTGGTGGTGGTGACGACATCTGCATAGGGGACGGGGGTGGGGTGCAAACCGACGGCGACCAACCCACATATGTGGGCCATGTCTACCATCAACTTAGCACCAACGGAGTCGGCGATACGCCGGAACCTCTCGAAGTCGATAATGCGGGGGTAGGCGGTGTATCCGGCAAGGATTACCTTCGGCTTGTGCTCTTTAGCCAGTTTTTCCACTTCCGGGAAGTCGATACGTTCTGTCTCACGGTTGACATGATAATGGACGAATTTATACGACCGACCGGAAAATGTAACCGGCGAACCGTGAGTAAGATGGCCGCCATGGGCGAGGTCCATCGCCATGATGGTGTCGCCATAGTCCAGCAGGGCAAAATAGGCCGCCATATTAGCCGCCGAGCCGGAGTGTGGCTGGACATTAGCGTGGTCGGCTTTGAAAAGCTCTTTAGCGCGCTTGATAGCCAGCTTTTCGATGGTGTCCACATTTTCACAGCCGCCGTAGTAGCGATTACCGGGATAGCCCTCGGCGTACTTATAGGTCAGGAAAGAGCCCTGGGCCTCCAGCACCGCCCGGCTGGTGTAATTTTCCGAGGCGATAAGGTTGACGGTCTCCTTCTGGCGCTTTGCTTCGCACTCGATAGCCTTGCTTATTTCAGGGTCAGACCGACTTAAGAAACTCATTGAAGCGCTCTCCTTAAGATGGGGGCAAACATCTACTTAAGTCTATAATAGGGGGAAAAGGGGTGTCAATTCGAAAAAAGTAAAAGTCAAAGGTCACGAGACATAGTACTAACAAGGCTTGACAAACCATATACTCGTTCTTATAATTAAAAGAAACCCCCACCCGACGCGACAGTGTATCTCTATTTTTATAGTTATAAATACTTATCGCAGAGGCACTGTATTACCGAATCCCAAGATGATTTCCTGCACAATTCCCCGGGATAACACTGGAATAATTCCAGGTTTATCATAAATTAGTATGCCGAAGTATATCTTTGTAACCGGTGGCGTAGTGAGTTCCGTAGGGAAAGGCATCACTGTCGCTTCCATCGGCACGATACTGAAAAGTCGCGGGGTTACGGTGGCGGTGCAGAAGCTAGACCCGTATCTGAACGTCGACCCGGGCACGATGTCCCCCTACCAGCACGGCGAGGTCTTCGTCACCAAGGACGGCGCAGAGACCGACCTCGACCTGGGGAATTACGAGCGGTTTATCGACATCGAGTGCACGGCGGACTCCAACACGACCTCCGGCCAGATATACAGCGCTTTGATTACCAAGGAAAGGCGGGGGGACTTCCTGGGGGGCACGATACAGATAGTGCCGCACCTTACCAACGAAATAAAGGACCGGTTCAGAAAGCTTGCGGACAAGTCCGGGGCGGAGGTGATACTGATAGAGGTGGGGGGCACGGTGGGCGATATCGAGGGGCAGCCGTTCCTAGAAGCCATCCGCCAGATGAGAAACGACGTGGGCAGGAACAACGTGCTTTACATTCACGTTACCTTCCTACCCTACCTGGTGTCCACCGGCGAGCTGAAGACCAAGCCCACGCAGCACAGCGTCAACGAGCTGCGGCGTATCGGTATCCAGCCGGATGTGATTATCTGCCGCAGCGATTATGAAATTGCGGAAAACTTAAGGGATAAAATATCGCTTTTCTGCGACGTGGTGAAGGAGGCAGTAATTCCCCTGCCGACCATGCCCACGATATATGAAATCCCGCTAATGCTGGAGGAATGGGGCATCGGGCAGTTAATCGTGGACAAACTCGGAATTAAGGCGCAAGGCAAGGACCTGACAGAATGGCGTTCAATGGTGGAACGTATAAAAGAACCGCACGAGCCGGTGAAAATAGCGCTGGTGGGGAAATACGTGGAGCTAAACGACGCCTATTACTCGGTAAGGGAGGCTTTATACCACGCGGCCCTCCATAACAACCGGTCGCTAGACCTGTTCTGGGTACACTCGGAGGATTTGGACAAGTCAGATGCCGATACTTTACTAAACACCGCCCAGGGGATTATCGTCCCGGGCGGGTTCGGGATACGGGGCATCGAGGGGATGGTCAAGGCAGCCAGGTACGCCCGCGAGAATAAAATACCGTACTTCGGGCTCTGCCTAGGACTGCAGGTCATGGTCGTCGAGTTTGCCCGCTATGTTTTAAACAGTGACGAGCCGAACTCAACAGAGTTCAATACGAAGACAAGTCACCCGGTTATCGACTATATGGTGGAGCAAAAAAAGATACTCACCAAAGGCGCCACGATGCGGCTGGGTAATTACCCGTGCAAACTGCTGGACGGCAGCCTGGCGGCAAAAGCCTACGGGCAGCCGCTGGTAGAGGAGCGGCACCGGCACCGCCTTGAATTCAACAACGAGTACCGCGAGCCTCTGGGCAAAGCGGGGATGGTTTTCAGCGGGGTCTCACCAGATGACAAGCTGGTGGAAATCTGCGAACTCAAAGACCACCCCTGGATGCTGGGGTGCCAGTTCCACCCGGAGTTTCTCTCGAGGCCGGGGCGGCCACAGCCGCTCTTCCGGGAGTTTATCGGGGTGGCTAAAGACGTATTAAGAGAAGGCGCACAGCCGCCGCTGCCGATGGCAAACGATTGAGGAGGGAAATATGCAGATATTCCTGGATACCGCAAATATCGACCAGATAAGGGAGGCCGCAGGTCTGGGGATTATCAGCGGGGTGACGACCAATCCTTCTTTGGTAGCCAGGGAGACCACCTCCGATTACGAAGCGGTAACGAAGAAAATCTGCTCTATCGTCAGCGGGCCAGTGTCCGTAGAGGTGCTGGCGGAAGACGCCGAGGCGATGATAAAAGAAGCCCGGGTTAAAGCCGCCTGGGCGCCCAACGTAAATATCAAGATACCCATGACAGCCGAGGGACTTAAGGCGACCTCGGTGTTAAGCAAGGAAGATATTAAAATAAATATGACGCTATGTTTCTCGGCGAACCAGGCACTGCTAGCGGCGCTGGCCGGGGCTACCTACGCGAGTATATTCATCGGGAGGCTGGACGACGCCGGTCACGACGGCATGCAGGTGGTAGAGGACACGATGATGATACTGGCTAATTACCCGGAGCTGGACGCACAACTGATAGCGGCGAGTATCCGCAATCCGATGCATGTCACCCGCGCCGCATTGGCCGGAGTCGATGTGGCTACCGTGCCTTATGCCGTGCTTATGCAAATGATGCGGCATCCGTTAACAGATATAGGTATAAAACGCTTCCTGGCCGATTGGAAAAGCGTATCTAAAAAATAGTAAATAAATGACACCCTTCCCCCCGGGGAGATGGGACCAGAGCGAGGTGGAACCATGGAAATGAACACGAACACAAATTTAAACATTGCGGGACTGGAAACCAAGACCAAAGAAGAACTGCTGGAGATGGCCAAGGAAAAGGGCATTAACACATCCGCCACCATGAAAAAGCACGACATTATCATGCGTCTGCTGGAGACGCATACGGAGGAACAGGGCAATATTTTCTGCAGCGGTATCCTGGAAATCATGTCCGACGGCTACGGATTCCTGCGGCAGGAGACTATGCTACCCAGCCAGACGGACGTTTACATATCGCCGTCCCAGATACGGCGCTTCGGACTGCGCAACGGCGACATGGTCTCCGGTCAGGGGAGGCCGCCGAAGACAAACGAAAAATATTACAGTCTTTTACAGGTGGTCGCCATCAATGACCTTAATCCCGAATTAACAAAAGGCCGGCAGCCGTTCGGCTCGTTAACGCCTACCTTCCCGGACAAGCTTATCAACCTGGAATACTCGCCGACCGATCTTTCCACGCGCCTGATTAACCTCATCGCGCCAATCGGGCGTGGCCAACGAGGCCTTATAGTCTCGCCGCCCAAAGCGGGAAAAACGATTCTGTTGAAATCAGTCGCCAACTCGATTTCCAACACCTATGAAGATATACACATAATGGTCTGCCTCATCGGCGAGCGCCCGGAGGAGGTCACGGACATGAGGCGGTCGGTCAAGGGCGAGGTCATCGCCGCCACGTTCGACGAGATGGTGGAAAACCAGACACGCGTGGCCGAGTTAGCGCTGGAGAGGTCTAAGCGGCTTGTCGAAAGCGGCAAGGACGTAGTGATACTGCTCGACGGCATTACACGTCTGACACGCGCTTATAACCTGGCTATGCCGTCCAGCGGCCGCACGCTTTCCGGGGGCATCGACCCCGCCGCGCTGCACCCAGCCAAACGTTTCTTCGGAGCGGCGCGCAACACGGAGGAGGGGGGCAGCCTGACGATTATCGCCACGTGTCTTATCGACACCGGCAGTCGCATGGACGACCTGATTTACGAAGAATTCAAAGGCACGGGCAACATGGAGCTTCACCTCGACCGGAGGCTGTCCGAAAGACGTATTTTCCCGGCGATGGACATGCAGAGGAGCGGCACGCGGCGGGAAGAACTACTACTTAGCGAGGAACAACTTAAGCAGGTATGGCTGCTGCGGCGTATGGTGGGAATCATCGCTTCCGATTCCAATAATTTCATCGAGGCGACGGAGCGCGTCCTCGAGCGCATGCGCAAGACCAAGAGCAACGCCGAGTTCCTGGTAGGATTGAGAGATATATAAACTATGCAAATCAAAAAGACGTACACAGAAGTAAATCCCGAACTGCTTAACGCGGAGATAAAGGACTTTATACTCAAACAGGGGGCGGAGCTGGGGGAGAACAAGCTGGAGACCTTCACCCTGCCGGATGAATCGGCAACATTCATTACCCGCAGCACGATGACCTTCAGCATCTCCAATAAGGAAGCCCTGCGGGTGCACATGGTGGGCTCCGTCAGGGGAGAGACCAAGCTGATGATGGACATAGACGAGAAGCTCTTCCCACAGGAGAAACTTAACGCCCTGCAGAGCGACCTCGACTTTATCTTCAGCAACTACGAAGCGAAGTAGTCCCAGGCTAATACCACCGGCTTTCCGCGCGGGCTAGTCATATATAATGTCGCCAAGGAATACACTCACGTCGCCCTCTTCAAGTCGGGGGATGACCGTTTCCAGTGATAACGTATCCAGCGGATTACCGTAAAGGTAAAGTTGCGGAGACCGATTGCAGTCTACCTGCCACCCGTTCGCCAGTAAAGGCGAGATATCCCGGACCAGATTATCTTCCAGTCCGACAATATAGAGATTTACCAGACCGGATAAAATCGAGACGTCGCTGATTTGATTCGCATTCAGAGAGAGGCACCTTAACGCCGAAGCGCCGGCCAAAGGCGAAATATCGACGATACGGTTATAATCCAGGTACAAAATATCCAATACTTTTAATTCCGCCAAAGGACTGATGTCAGTGATAACATTATGGCGGCAATGTAACGTTTCCAGCGCAATACAGGTCTTCAGTGGCGAGAGGTCTTCAATATAGTTTCCCGAGATGTTCAAACGCTCAAGACTCTCTAAACCGGCAAGGGGGGAGAGGTCGCTGATTTCATTATCGCGGGCCTCGAGGTACTCGAGACCGATGATTGCTGACAGCGGAGAGATATCCTCGATTTTGTTGCAGGAGATATCCAGAGCAACAAGATTATCCAGACCGGCTAACGGCATGAGGTCGGAAATGCGATTACCGCACAGGGAGAGACCGTTAAGTCCGGTCATAACGAATAAAGGCGATAAGTCCCCGATATCATTCATATCGGCGGAAAGCGTATGCAGCCGATACAAATTACAGAGAGGCGAGAGGTCGCGAATATTATTATGGTCAAGATTAAGGTATTCCAGGTTAACACAGTACTCGAGGCCGGTGAGGTCGGTGATACCTGCATACCATTCAGTGAGCGTTGTTACTTTTTCGAGCTGGGCGACATCAAGGTCCGCCGGAGATATACCTAGGTTCTCACATATAGCCACTCTTAATGCTTTATCAGGGACAAGGCCAGACTCACCAGCGGCAGAGGCCGCTATTTTACCTGCCCCCCAGGAACCAACGATGATAAACACCAGCGCGGTGGCTACCAGCACCGGAGTGAAGATATTATACCTGTGCTTCAACATTTTCCCCCGCCATGAGAACGGAATATCCTATATAAATTATAAGTGATGAGAGTGGATGTGTGGTGCAGGCTAATACCCAAATATTATAGTCAGCAGCACTGAATTTTATCCGAGTTGTGGGAAATGAGGCCGGATTACTACAACTGCGACCCGGACTTTATCTTCAGCAGCTACGAAGCGGAGTAGTAGCCGCGTTAGATTCAGCTTCTAAAAAACTGCAAGATTCTTGCTTCCTTTGAGTCCTCCCGGACAATGCTGGTATAATCTATACCTGCTATCCCATTTAACAGGATAACAGCGAAAAGTAGAACTTGATAAATTAACCAGCAAGGGAGGTAATTATGATTATTGCAGGTCTGGCGCTTACGGTAGCAGGCTGGCTCGCCCAGATATACCGGACAGTCTATAAAAAGGAAAATCGTCTTTGCCCGACTTTTCTCGTTCTTTATGCCGTCGGTTGTATTCTCCTTACAATCGGCAATTTTACCAATAACGACGTTACCGGCGGAGTTTTGAACTTAGTAGATGTGATATTACCTATCGTTTTACTGTGGACTGTCTTATTCGTCCGGAAAGCGGCACAGTAAAAATTACAAGTTATTGCCGCGCCTTGGGATACGAGCCGAGGATTTTCACGAAGACGGAGTGCTCTTCCAGCGCCCTGATAGCGACGCGGACTTCCTTTTCCTCGTGGTGGCCGGAGAAGTCCATATAGAAGTTGTATTCCCAGGGCTGGTGGCGAGTGGGACGGCTTTCCAGCTTGGAGAGGTTGATATCTCTCATAGCAAATTCCCCAAGGCAGTCGTAAAGCGCGCCGGACTTGTGCTTCAGGGAAAAGACGATAGACGTTTTATCATTGCCGGTAGGCGGGGAGTCCTCTTTAGAAAGAATGAAAAAGCGGGTGAAATTATGGGGATTATCCTCGATTTCCTTGGCCAGCACCTTCATGCCGTAGAGTTCGGCGGCACGGGCGGAGGCGACGGCGGCGGAGTCCAGCCGCTTTTCCTCCTTTATCATCCTGACGCTGCCGGCAGTATCGGAGGCGGGCACGATTTCCGCGTTAAGCTGCTTTAAGAAGTTGCGGCACTGCGCCAGGGCCTGCGGGTGGGAATAAACAAATTTAACAGCGTCCAGTCCGGCGCCTTCCATGGCGATAAGACAGTGGCTGATACGCATCTCCGTCTCACCGCAGACCATGAGAGGCGAATCAAGAAGCAGGTCGTAGGCGCGGGTAATGCTGCCTTCCAGCGAGTTTTCCACCGGCACCAGAGCAAAGGGGACATCGCCGTTCTCCACCGACTCAAAGACCTCGTCGATGGTATCATAGGGAACGCCGCGGGTAGATTTCCCGAAGAAACGTAGGGCGGCCTCCTCGGTGTAAGCGCCCGGCTCGCCCTGGAAAGCCACGGCGACGCCCTGAATTTTCTTGCTGGCGCTGATTATCTGCCGGTAGATACTTTCAACGTCGCCGGCGCTGATTTTTTTGTCGCGGGCGAGGGCGCGCACATGCTTGAGAACGCGCAGCTCCCTTTCCCTGTCCTCGATAAGGCGGCTGGTCTTGTTCTTGCCTTTACCGATTTCCCTGGAAATAATTTGCCGCTCGGCGATAAGCTCGACGATGCGGGCGTCTATCGCGTCGATTTTCTTTCTCAAGTCGTCCAGTTTCATTTCAATACCCTCGGAATTAGGCCGGCCCTCATGGCGAAGTCGCAGAGCGTTACCGACATCATGGCGGCGACAACCGGCACGGCCCGGGGGACGATGCAGACATCATGCCGTCCGCCGACTTTAATCGTTGTGTCTTTCATTTTTTCAATATCTACGGTCGACTGCTCCAAGCCGATAGATGCAGTTGGTTTTACAGCCACCCTGGTTACGATAGGCATACCGTTACTGATACCGCCGAGAATACCGCCGGCGTTATTGGTCTTAGTGACGATTTGGCCTTTCTCGATGGTAAAGGGGTCGTTATTCTCCGAGCCCTTGAGACGGGCGGCGGTGAAGCCCGCCCCGAACTCCACGCCTTTAACGGCCGGTATGTCTGCAAGCGATTTGGCCAATTCGCCGTTAAGGCTTTCGAAAATGGGCTCGCCGAGGCCGACGGGCACATTGAGAGCAATGCCTTCTATAATGCCGCCGAGGCTATCCCCCTCTATTTTCACCTTTTCTATCAGCGCCGCCATTTTAGTCGAGGCGGCGGCGTCAGCACAGGCGAGGGGGTCTTTTAGCGCTTTTTTCCTTATTTCTTCATAAGGTAGAGTACGAGCGTCAATACCGCCGATAGTCACCGTGTGGGCGAAGACTTCAACACCGATATTTCTTAAGATTTTCCCGGCAACGGCACCCGCCATGACAAAAGCGGCGGTCATACGGCCGGAGAACATACCCCCGCCGCGCCAATCGTTAAAGCCGCCGTATTTAACCCGGGCAGTGAAATCGGCTTGACCGGGGCGCAGTTTCGACCTGATTGCCTCATAGGCCGAATCGTCAACATCTTCATTCATAATAAGCAGGCAGATAGGGGCGCCGGTGGTAAAGCCTCCAAGCACGCCGGAAAGAATTTCTACTTTGTCCTTTTCACGTCGGGAAGTGGAAGCCGCACCGGTACCGGCACGCCGACGGTCCAGTTCCGGCTGGATATCGGCGGCGGCCAGGGGAAGGCTGGCAGGACAGCCGTCGATAACGACCCCGACACACCTGCCGTGGCTTTCACCGAAGGCAGTAATGGTGAATAATTTACCCAGACTGTTGCTCATCGATTTGTATCTCCCCACCAATTTTTTGAAAATCCTTCCAGAAATCGGGATATGTCTTGGCAACACATTCGGCGCCGCTGATAGCCACATTGCCCAGAGCCGAGCCCAGCACGGCGAAAGCCATAGCAATACGGTGGTCATCATGACTCCTGAGATTAATAGATTCCTGTGTAGCGCCGGCGAAAAATTCCGCCGCCGAAGGGGCCTCGTCAAGAGTCTCGTCCGCACCTTCATCATCCGTCTTCCAGAAAACGTTCATACCCTTTATAGTCAGGCGGTCCTCTTGTTCCCCGACTTCAACGCCCAACTTGGCCAGGCCTTCTCTCATAACAGATACTCGGTTCGACTCTTTGAGACGGGCACGGCGAATACCGATTAATTCGCTAGTGCCTTTAGCCAGGCCCGCCAGCACCGCCATCGTGGGCAGCAGGTCAATGCAGTCGGAAAGGTCGGCGTGGATTGCTTTCAGCCGGCCGTGAGCGATGGCAACATTACTCCCGGAAATCCTCACCCTGGCGCCCATGTTACGCAACATATCAATAATAGCGCGGTCGCCCTGCAGGCTGGCGGTATTCAAGTTCTGGACCACTACTCCCTCCTCGGATATTGCCCCAAGTGCCAGGAAATACGAAGCCGACGACCAGTCTCCTTCTATCTTGATATTAGTCGGCTGGTACCTCTGGCGCAGGATGATGAACATATTACCTTCCCGATGTACATTTATCCCGAACTGCTTGAGACACCGGAGTGTCATAATGACGTAGGGTTTGGATGTCAACGGGGTGGTCAACTTGATGCTGACTACCTTGGGAGCAAAGGGGCCTATCAGCAGCAAGGCGGAAATAAACTGCGAACTGACATTGCCAGCGATTTCCGTTATGCCGCCTTTGAAATCGCCTCCCTCGACGGTTACGGGTGGAAGTCCCGTTTTTTCGGCCGAGGCTTTCACCCCCATTTTCACCAGAGCATCAACAAGCGTGCCTATAGGTCTGCGGCTAAGCAAGGGCCCGCCTACCAGCCGATGCCGACCGGGAATAAGAGCACAGAGGGCGGTCATAAACCTCAAGGTAGTGGCCGATTCTCCACAGTCGAGGTCGCCGTTATGGACGCGGAACTTACCGCCGGTGACTTTCCAGACATCGTCCTCGCGGCGGATAACCGTACCCAGTTTTATCAGGACATTAAGGGCGGCGAGTGTATCATCACTGACCAGCGGATTGACAATCTCGCTCTCACCCTGGCTCAAGGCGGCACACACCAGCGCCCTGACAGTCAGGCTTTTAGAGGAAGGCACCCACACGCCCCCGGTAACGCTACCCCTGCCGACGATTACTCTCATAGTCCTTTAGCATCTCCAGCACTTTAGTCACAACACCCTCAATATTTAGGCGGGAGGTATTCACCATGATATCCGCAGCGCGATTATAAAAGGGGCGACGCAACTCAAGCAGTTTTTTAATCTCCTGCGCGCGGTCGGCCACATTCAGCAGCGGCCGGCCATCCTTATCA
>JAFGHK010000083.1 GCA_016930185.1 Dehalococcoidales bacterium
CTTCCTCCAGCGCAGCCACATGACGGCCAGGAATACCAGCGCCGCGATGGCCGCCGCATAAATTTCCAGCTGATTTTCCGTCAGCAAGCCCTTTTGATAGATTATTGAGCCATAATTAATCACGCCATGCAGGACGGATGCCAGCAGGTAGAACTGCCAGCCCCAGCCTTTGGCCAGCCCGTATCCGGCCAGCGCTGACGCGTAGATGTGAAAGGCTATCACCCAGAACCTGTCCCAGAAAGGTATCAGCGCATTCACCCAGTCGATGCTTATTGAGTTCCAGGTCCAGCCGTACATGAAGACCTGGTTATGCACCCATAGAGCTTCAAAAACGCCGAAACCCACCCCGGCCATCGCCCCGATGATAAGCCCGTCCCTGGGACGGATTATCCTGCCGCACTGCTGCCACCAGAAGACCACCGGCACCATTTTAGCGCCTTCCTGTACCAGACCACTCACTAATATCGTCGGTATGCCCATTAGCATCAGCCAGTCAAAGATGGTCTGCATATCCCAGGTGTTCTCGATGCCTGTGCCGATATAATACTGCAGCGGTACCTGAACGAAGGTAATCGCCAGCAGCGTAAAGAAGGCGCTGAATATCGCCACCGCCCACAGCCAGGGCTTTTTGATTACCGACGGCTGGAGACCGAGCAGCCAGAAAGCCCCGAAGAGTATCGCCAGCCCGATGCCGGCCAACATATAGCCCCACTCCACCCCGGGATAGTTGAACCAGGACTTGAGAAAGGATATCATTGAGTCCCAGAGCATAATGTCCTCCCGTCTATAATACCCGCTTCAGCCGCGGGTTCGGCGTAATACCCGGTATGCGTCCCCTCTTGGCGATGGGCTTGTCTTCTATCTCATGCAGGTCGGCGGTAAAATCAATAGGCCGGGCGCTGCTGATATAACTCCCCACACCGTACCCGTCCACGGGAGCGCCGCGTTCTTTAAAATACCTTATCCTCTCTGGGTCGATGCCCCCACTCACAAAGATGCCCACGTGCTTGAACCCCGACAGGTCGAGCCTGGCTCGGACTTCCCTGACCAGCTCAACCGTGACTCCGCCGCGTTCGCCGGGGGTATCGAGGCGCACACTCTGGAGATTTTTCCCCAGCGCCTCGGCCACCCGAAGGCTTTCCTCCGCCTCGTCTTTGAAAGTGTCTACCAGCGAGACGCGCGGCACCTCCGGAGGCATGTGCTTATCGAATAGCAGGGTGGCTTTGACCGTGTCTCCCACCACCAGAATCAGGGCGTGGGGCATCGTGCCGGAGGCCTCGACGCCGGCCAGCCGGGCGCCGACAATACTGGAGCACCCCTTACAGCCTCCCACCACCGCCGCGTAGTCCATTATCCCCGCCACCGAGGGGTGCACGTGCCTCGCTCCGAAGCTGATAAGCGGCACATTTCCCGCCGCCTCCACGCACTCGCGCGCGGCGGTAGCCCAGCCGCTGCAGTGGGCCAATATGCCCACTATCGAGGTCTCGTAAACGCCGTAGCTCTGGTACGGCGCGGTGATACGCAGAGCCACCTCCTTAGCGGAAATTGTTTCGCCTTCTTTTAAAGCCCATACCTCGCGGTAGTTTTTCGGAAGGACCTCGTCCAGCAGGGCTTTAACTTCCTCTACGCCGCAGAGGACGCCCGCGCGACTCCCGAAGACCTCCATGGTGGCCCTGGGGTTGATGCCTTCCTTTTTAAGTATCTCCACCGTACGCACGAAGTAGATATCGGCGGTATCACCCGATATCACCTCCAACGACGGCTTGAACTCTGGTGTCTTCATGTTTCACCTCCTAGACAAGCCTGGCCCCGAGCACCTTTTCCATGTGCTCCAGGGCAAAGCGGTGGGCGGCCTCATCCGGCGAAGCGACGCAGTCCACCGGCACCTCCACTGCGTAGTCGCGATTCCGCGCGTCGGCGACCGTATGCATGACGCAGATATTGGTCAGCACGCCGCAGACAATCAGCTTGTCCGGCTTGAGCTTTTCCAGCTTCTTTTCGAGGTCGGTGCCGTAAAAGGCGCTGTAGCGCTTCTTTTTAATGATTTCAAGGGCATATTTTGAGAGCTCCGGTATTATCTCCGCCTCGGCTGTGCCGGCGATGCAGTGCGGGGGAAACATCTTAAATTCGGGGTCGTCCTCATCATGATTGTCACAAATGAAGAAAACCTTAGAACCCCGTTTTATCTCTTTTTCAAGCAGGCGCTGGATGTTGGGGATAACCCGCCGTACGTTCTCGCCGCCGTACAGGGGATGCCCCTCCTCCAGGAACCCCCGCAGCATATCGATAACCAGTACCGCGTTAGCCATATGCCTCAATCCCCTTTTCTACGCTACTTTATCCTGCCGGTAGCCTTTCCCATCTATAATCACCCGCGCTTCGCCCTTCTGCTTGACTACCTCTCCCACTACCTTAGCCTCCGGCAGGGCTCTGGTCAGTTTATTTACTTTCTCCGGCGCGCAGACAACCGCCATACCGATGCCCATGTTGAAGACCCGGTACATCTCCGCGGTGTCCACATTGCCCCTTTTCTGTAAAAGCTTTAATATGGGCGGCACCGGCCACTTGGTGCTGTCCAGTCGGGCCGCTAAGCCTTTGGGAAGTGAGCGGGGGATATTACCCACGATACCCCCGCCGGTGATGTGCGCCAGCCCCTTGATGTCTTTCAGCAAAGGTTTTAGCTGATTATAATAGCAGGTATGCGTAGCCATTAGTGCCTTGCCAACCGTCGTTCCCAACTCCGTATAGCGTTTGTTCAGGGCCGAAGCCGTTTCCCCGAAGACCTTGCGTGCCAGCGAATACCCGTTGGTGTGCAGTCCGTTGGAAGGCATGGCTAGTATCGCGTCTCCAGCGATTATATCTTGCCCCATCATGATACGGTCTTTCTCAATTACCCCTACCACGAACCCCACCAGGTCGAAGTCGTCGCCTTGATAAACGCCCGGCATTTCCGCCGTCTCGCCGCCGATTAAGGCACAGCCGACCTCTTTACAGGCTTTAGCTAGACCCTTACCAAGTGCCTCCAGCCTTTCGGGTACGACTTTCCCCACCGCTATATAGTCGAGGAAGAAAATGGGCTCCGCCCCGCTGGTGAAGATGTCGTTGACGCAGTGATTGACGATGTCAGCGCCGACGGTATCGAATTTATTGAGGGCGGAGGCTAGTTTGAGCTTCGTGCCCACGCCGTCCACGCTGGAGATTATGACCGGCTTTTTGTAGCCCTTCATTTCGTAAAGCCCCCCGAAGAACCCCACCCCGCTTAAGACCTCGGGACGTAGGGTTGCTTTGGCGTATTTGCCGATTCTGGAGATTGCTTTCGACTTGAGGTCGATATCCACGCCGGCGGAAGCGTAGGTCTGTTTCATCGCGGCACCTCCTGCGCACGGGTGACTTATGCCTTAGATTAACAGAAATATTTGAAAATGTGCAAATATTGCATCATTTTCCTTTTTACTTTAGAATTATAAACGTAAGCGGGGCGACGTGGCCAAGAGGTTAAGGCGGGGGTCTGCAAAACCCCTATTCACCGGTTCGAATCCGGTCGTCGCCTCCAGTTTTTTCAAGAATACCGGCCCGAACTGATATTATGAAATCACGAATCGGCCCGTACGTATGGAGCGCCCTGGTGATGTGCCTTTCGCTGGCGCTTTCTCTTTTCGTGGCCGTCCATGAAAAAAGATTTACCGAAGAGCAGCAGATTACCTCGCCGGACGTGTCCCTCTGGCCGATAGTCGTTTACTTTTTCGGGGTGGTGGTGGTGATGTCCGTAATCCTTTTTCTTATCCCGCTGGACAAGCTGCGGCTGTTCTTCCGCATATTGTTCGCCCTGATGTTCGCCTGGGGCGTATTTATCGTCAGCTACTTTTTCATGCCGGACCCCGTGGCCTACGCGCTGGCGGGCATTGCCGCCCTGCTCTGGCTTTTCTGGGCGAGAATCTGGCTGCATGACTTACTACTTCTGGTGGCCCTGGCCGCCGCCGGCGCTATCTTCGGGTTTATATTTTCGCCGTGGACATTCATGATTTTCATGCTGATTATCGCCGCTTACGACGTGCTGGCAGTACGTTTCGGGCTGATGGTCTGGATGGCCGATAAGCTTTCCGGAACTGCCTCCCTACCCGCCTTTATTTTCCCCAGGAAGACAAAGGACTTGGCGCTGAACATCAAGGCAGTGCAGGTGGGCGAGCTTAAGAAGGAAGCGGCGGAAAAGCGTGAGCATACGGTACTGGGAGGCGGGGATATCGGTTTCCCCTTGATGCTGGCCAACTCCGTGTACTTCGCCTACAACATGTGGAGCGCTGTCCTCGTGGGGGCTTTCGCCGTAGTCGGTCTGATGGGGGCTTTTATCATCCAGAAGACCTGGCTCAAAGGAAAGCCTATGCCCGCCCTGCCCCCGATTGCCGCAGCCTCGCTTATCGGCTTTTTGATAGCGTCCAACTGCCTCGCTTAAGCCCTGCCGCCCCGTTTGACATTTCAAAGAGGGCGCGAACATAATATAAAATACCTCTACGTCCCGGGTTTTATTTCTGGAAAACATTCATTTCAAAGGAGCTAAATATGAACAGCAAGGCAGCTTCCGCTAAGTCCGATGAGGTTACACTGAATGTATTGAACCCCCGCGGCAAAATAGAGGCCGTGCCGGCTACCTCCCCCAACCCCCGACTCGACAACCTCGACGGCAAGACAATCGGGCTTTATTCCAACAGCAAGCCCGGCATGGACAACTTCTACACCGTCTTCGAGGAGCTTTTAAAGAAAAAATACCCCACTGCGAAGGTCGTCTCCATGCAGGGAGCGTTTTTAATCCGCGACGAGGACGCTCAATCGCTGGCAAGGCAGGCGGATGCCTTTGTTTACGGGGTCGGGGATTGAGGCTCCTGCACCTTTGTCGGCGTTGCCGGCACCGTAAAACTGGAAAAAATGGGCTTACCCGGCGTGTTCATGGTCTGCAACACCTTCGCCGATGACGCTAAATCGGCGGCCGCCGATAACGGCATGCCCACCGTGCGCCGTCGCGAGATAAGCTCAGCGGACTTTTACAAGCTACGCGGCGATGTGAAGACAATAAGTCCCCTGGTCGAAGGCGTCTTCGATGCCCTCACCAAAGCCTTAACCGACCCCCTCGCCCCGGAGGAGTTGGAAAAAGGAGAGCAGATTGTCAGTGACGATTTACCGGCGGAAGTAACCGTGACTGCGGACTCCTACCGCTTGGCTTTAGAGGATTTTAACCAGATGTACCTGGACAGGCGCTGGGGCGACGGCCTGCCGTTAATTCCCCCCACCCCAGACGCCGTTAAGTGGATGCTCTCCGGCACCAGCCGCCGTCGCGACGAGGTTATCGGCACGATTAATCCCAAGCACGGCATCGCCACCATCGAGAAGATAGCTGTCAACGCCGTCATGGCGGGGGCAAAGCCGGAATATCTGCCCGTCATCATTGCCGCCGTTGAGTGCCTCACCGATGACTCCTTCGACGACCTGCATATACTGGCATCGGCGGGGTCTTTCAACCTGCTGACCGTCGTCAGCGGGCCCATCGCGGAGGAAATCGGCATGGAGGCCGGCATCGGCTTCATGGGGCACGGCTGGCGCGCCAACAACACCATAGGCCGTGCGATACGCCTGGCCACGCTTAATATAGGGCATACCTGGCCAGCCATTAACGACATGGCGCTGACCGGACGCATCTCGCCGCACACTTTTTTCACCATCTGCGAGAACGCGGAGTTCAGTCCCTGGCAGCCTTACCACGCCTCGCGAGGTTTTAATAAAGGGGACAGCTGTGTAACGGTCGCCTCCATTCACGGCGAGAGCCAGCTCAATCACTTTTACGGGGGCATGATTGGTACTTGGACGGCCCCGGGCGTGCTTGATAGGATGGTCGAGGACATACAGCGTAACGACCGGCGCAGTCTTTTCCTCTGGGGTTCTAAAGGGGTGGGCAAGTATCCCGGCTCCGGCGAGGGACCCAGGAACCACATGATAATCGTCTTCCCAGAACTGGCCGTTGAGTTCAAGAAGATGGGTTTCGACCAGCAGAAGCTGCAAAACGAGATTTACAAACGCATCTCGAATCCCTATGAAGATCTTAATCCGGCGGAAAGGAAAGCCATGCAGAAAGCCATAGAACTGGGTGTTATTCCCGCCGGCCGCAAGGAGATATTCCAGTTGGCGCTTAAAGCAGGCGGGAAAGTACCTGTTCTCGTCTCCCCGGATGACCTGCACGTATTCGTTGCCGGGGGCGCGCCGGGTTGCGCCTTCTCTCTGAATTATTACCGCGTGCCGCCTTATAACAAGACGGCGCTGATGACGAAAAAGATAACCGGCGCGGTCCTGACCCGGGCTGGTCAATAGAAAGGTAAGGAGCAATAACATGCCTGACTTTGATGCGATAATCATAGGCGGAGGGCCGGCGGGGCTTACAGCGGGTTTATACCTGTGCCGCGGCGGCTGGCGCACCCTCCTCATTGAAAAGGAGGTGGTCGGCGGCTACATCATGAACATCGAGCTTATCGAGAATTACCCCGGCTTCACCGATGGTGTGGCGGGCGCACAACTCGGGATGGAAATGAAAAACCAGGCACAAAAGTACGGACTTCAAACCGAGAGAAACGAAGTTATCATGGTGCAGTTGACGACGGGAGATAAAATGGTGTCCTGCGCCAACGGTATTGTATATACTACCTCGGCGATAATGATCGCCGGGGGGGCTGTGCCGAAGAAACTGGGCGTGCCCGGGGAGAACATGTTATCGGGAAGCGGTGTTTTCTACTGCGCCTTCTGCGACGGCGGCCAGTATGCAGACCGGGTGGTGGCCGTATGCGGCGGGGGAGATTCCGGCGCCAGCGGGGCGCTTTACCTGGCTAAAATAGCATCTAAAGTGATAATTATAGAGGCGATGCCCGAGCTAACCGCTACGGCCGTGCTGCGCGACAGCATTAAAGAAAATCCTAAGATAGAAGTACGCTGCGGGGTTAAGGTAAATGCCATCCTCGGTGAGAAACAGGTTGAAGGTGTTGAAATCGAGGAAAAAGGCAAAAAGAGTCGGCTCAAGGTGGACGGCGTCTTGGTGCATATAGGCATGGACCCCAATACCGACTACCTTGAAGACGTGGTGGCTCTGGATAAACAGGGCAGGGTTGCTGTCAACGAGCGAATGGAAACGGAAGTCCCCGGTATCTTTGCTGCCGGTGATATCAGGAGCGATTCGCCCGGTCAGGTCGCTGCCGCCGTGGGTGACGGGGCCGCCGCCGCGATATCCGCCCAGCAATACCTCCAGAAGCTGAAGTAAGCCGATGGAGATGTATTATCACAAGACCGTTAAGTTCTCCTTCATGGGTAAAGACCTGCGGTTCCGCACGTCCCAGCAGCTTTTCAGCAGCCATGACATCGACACCGGCACCAGGTTCCTTTTGCGTACCATCGTCGAGGCCGGTTATCCGCCTTTTGAGCGTATCCTCGATGTAGGCTGCGGCTACGGGCCCCTCGGTCTTACACTTAAGAGCCTTTACCCCACCAGTATGGTGCACCTTTTCGACCGGGAAGCACTGGCAGTTGAATATACGCGGCAGAACGCCGCGCTCAATGGACTTGATGGGGTGGGGATTTACGGCAGTCTGGGTTACGACGACGTTAAAAGGAACGACTTCGACCTTATTATAGCCAATATACCCGACCATGCCGGGGAAAATGTGATTACATACCTTTTGCAGGAGGCGCGGTATTATCTGGCGCCTGGCGGATTAGCCGCAGTCGTGGTGGTCACTCCGCTTGAGGAATTGGTTGTTAAAATTCTGGCCGAGACCCCGGGTGCAGAAATTACACTTAAGCGTAACCGTTCCGGACATGCGGTGTTTCATTACCGGTTCTCGGATACTAAAACCCCTCCCCAACCCGAACCGAGCGCTTTTGAACGAGGTGTTTACCACCGGCAGGAAATCACCATGCGACTGGAAAAACTAGAATATAAAATGCAGACGGCCGATGGCCTGCCGGAGTTTGACTCCTTGAGCTACGGCAGTGAGATACTGGTGAAAGCTTTGGGGCAAATGGGGGGCGGAGTAATTAAAAATGCTCTGGTCTTTAATCCCGGGCAGGGGCATGTGGCGGTGGCTTTGTGGAAATACCTGAAGCCTGAATCTATTGTCCTCGTCGACCGGGATTTACTGGCGCTGCGGTATGCTCGATTGAATCTTGTCTTGAACGGCTGTCCTCCTGATAATATAAATATTTTTCATCAGGTTGGACTTGATATGGAACGAGAGGCTGAATTCGACCTTGTTCTTGGCTCTTTAAGAGAAGACGAGGGCAAAGAGGCTGCCTTTTTATTGCTCGACCAGGCTTCCGGTTTGCTTGCCGATAAAGGGGCAGTCATGATATCCGCTGGTTCTACGGCCATCACCCGAATTACCAATTACGTGCGGTCGCAGGGACTTCTCCGCGTCAAGAGGAGGGAAAGGCGGCGGGGCTACGGTCTGCTGGCGCTGGAGAGACTTGACAGGAAAAACCAAACGCGATAATCGTCGTTTCCTTTTAAAAAACAACACCCCCGGTTTTTATACGGGGGTGTGCTATATATATAATGATTAGTGCAGGTCAGCTAGACCAGGGCGCCTCCCTCCGGCGTTACGCCATTGGGGTCGAGTTCCTTGACGAGCTTCTGCCACCATAAATGGTAGTTCATTAAAGCTGGCCCGATTTCGTCCTGCGGCCCCATCGTCGAGGCGAAGTAGCGCTCCTTGAAAGCCCTGGCGGTCTGTTCTTTCTGCCAGGTTTCCACAGCTTCCTTGGCCTTGGTATTCTGGGGGTCGAACTTGCAGAATATCTCTGTTTTACCCAGGTGACCCTGCTCCACGCCCCACCCGAAGAATGCCCCGCCGTCATCCACGATATAGCCCTTCTTGATTAAAGGCTCTTTGGCCTTTCCGGCGCCGATAGCCCACTTGATGGTGAGGTCGCGCTGGCCCATAATCGGAATGGAATTAAACGCACCTCCGGCGCGGAACGTCTCCCTGATTGAGGCGGATATTCTGATACACTGGCAAAGCAGTATTCCCTCGACCTCCGGGTCTTCAACCGTTTTCAAGGACTTACCGCCGGCTTCCTTGATAATATGTGCCAATACCTTTTTCTTGTAGGCGAAGTCGTCCGCGGAGTTCCCGGCGATGATTACGAAGAAACCGGGTCCCTGGACTTCCTTGTTCATCTTCTCAAAGACAACTTCCTCTTCTTCGTTGCAGGTGGTAATGTTGCAGGCGACCATCGCAGCGTTGAAGCCCATAAGCTCGTAGCATACTTCGGCTTCGCCCAGCGCAATCTCTGCCTGCCACATTTTCTCCACCGACGGGAAGCTGTAGTAGCGCGCCATCAGGTTGGCCGGTATCTCGCTTAAGGTGTATTTGGGCGACTGACCTGTAACCGGGAAGCTCGAAGGCCCCGGCCAGTGATAAAGTTTCACGGCAGCCTTGGTGAACACACCCGGCGTCACGCCCGGGGGTACGGCGCTGGTAAGGATTGCCCTGATGGAAGGCCCCGGCCCGTCGCCGCAGAACCATTCGTCCGAAGACCCCAGCGAGCCCGACCTGACGATATCACCTTGGGGGGTGACCCATTCGATAGCCAGATGGTTCCGGTCGTCGCCGCTGGTGGTCTGGTCCATGTGCCCGTGGCCCCTCAAGAGCGCCGAGCAGTTGGTACCGGCGCCCTTAATGCAGAAGTTCAGGCCTCTCTTCATCAACTCCGCCTGTAGCTGCGCCGAGATGACATACGGCTCGACAACGGCATACATATTTTTTTCGTTGATTTCGATGATGCGGTTCATCCGCCTCAAATCTAAATAGAGGGTGCCCTTGGGGAACATACCCGTCCAGCCGGTGCATACCGGCCTGAAGGGTAGCTTAAATTTATTACACAGCTTGACGATTGCCTGGACTTCCGCAGTATCCTTGGGTAGGATGACTGCGGCGAGTTCAGCCGAGTGATAGGCCGGCATGATGGCCGGGTCGTCACAGATATTCTCCGGCCCCACCACATCCTCGAACGCTTTATAAACATCTTTCTTAAGTGCCATGATTCATCGCCCCCCTTTCTATAATGCCTTTTCCACGAGTTCAACGATATCGTAAACCTTGAGGCTGCTGCTGCTTTCCCTGATAGCGTCGTTAAAGGTCTTTTCACACCAGGGGCATGCGCTGACGATTGCTTCCGCACCGGTTGACACGGCCTCATCGATTCTATCTTGAGCCGTCCATATAGCAAACTCGGGATTAGACTCATTCACACCGCCCCCGGCGCCGCAGCACCATGAGTATTCTTTAATGCGGGTCATCTCCGTGAGTTTGACGCCGGGAATACTCCTAATAACATTACGGGGTGGTTCATAGACGCCGTTGGTACCGCGACGGTATTTCTTGGGCGGGTCGAAAACAAACCTGTCGCCCGGTATTTTCTTACCTTTCCAGTGAATCCACGGCTCGCCCAGTCTGCCGAGTCGGCACGGGTCGTGGTAGGTGACGTTTAGATTCACCTTTTTATTCGGCTTGAGCTTGCCCTTTTCTATGAGACGTGCGATGTACTCGGTAATATGCAGGACTTCAAGGTTTCCCTTGAGGTTGAACCTGTCATAAAGCACCTTGAAGGCCTGATAGCCGTCGGCGCAGCTCGTGACAAGGGTCTTAACGCCGGTTTTCTTAATCAAAGCCATAGTCTTTTTTGCCTGTTTCAGGAAGTCGTCTTTATAGCCCATCTGGTAGGCGCGGCCGCCGCAGCAGGTCTCAGCGTCGCCCAGAATACCGAAGTCTACACCTGCCTTTTGCAGTATCTTTGCCGCAGACTTGGCCAGTTTCCAGTAGTCTTTGTTATAGCTCGTCAGACAGCCGACGTGGAAAAGCACATCCACCTTTTCTTTAGCGGCATTCTTGAGCTTCAGGCCGGAGGCCCAGGCGCCGCGCTTGCCTTTAGCGCCGGTTACCATGGTGCCGGTCTTACGCAGATTTTTGATTACCTTATCGAGGGCGGGGCTGGTCTGGCCGTCATTGACGCACTTGATTCTGAATTCGCTGATAGGCTCGAGGACTTCCATGTCCATGGCATAGTTGCACGAGACTCCGCAAGCCCCGCACATCTGGCAATTATAAACAATATCAAGGAGTTTATCGGTATATTTAAATCCGTTCTTCAACATCGATGCCGCGATATTAAGTCGTCCTCCGCCGGAATAGGCGTGGAGATTATACCTGGATATACTGGGGCATACGTTAGCAAACTGAAATCCCTTCACCTTTTGCATGGGTATGAATTTGCAGGCGGAACACCGGCAGCACATATCCATATCGCCACGGTAATCTTCTAGAGCCATCTTCGCTCC
>JAFGHK010000084.1 GCA_016930185.1 Dehalococcoidales bacterium
CTGATATCCTTCGGCGACTACGTCAGCTACTACCTGGCGCTCCTCTACAAAGCCGACCCCACGCCCGTGAAGATGATTGCATATCTTAAGGAGAGGCTGGCAAAAGGGTAGGGGAGAACTACAGTATCCGCAGTCCGTACTCCACCAGCCTCTTAGCTTTGGCTTTCCCGTCTTTTGTGTATTTATCCAGTTTCTGCCAGAATTCTTTGCTGTGGTTGTGTACGCGCGTATGCACCAGCTCGTGCAGGATTACGTAGTCGGCCAGTTCCTGCGGCAGGGCCACCAGCTTGATATTCAGGCTGATAGCGCCCTTCGCAGAGCAGCTTCCCCACCTTGTTCTCTGGTTCCTGATGGATATCCTGTTATAGGTGAATCCGTGTTGCGCCGCCAGTTGGTTCAATCGGGAGACAATCGTTTTCTTCGCCGCCTCTTTATCTATGGAGCGGAAATTGGCTTCAAAGACCTGCTTTTGCTTTTCATATGTCTGGATTTTTATCAGGTGTTTTTTAATCCACGACTTTTTAGTCTGGATGAACTGCAAAGCGTTTTTAAAGGAGGTACGTTGGGGAACGGCTACCCGCACGCCCCGGCCGGGTCTTACGGTGATAATAATACGCCGGGCGCGGCGACTCCGTTCCAGCAGTAATTCGCCGATATCTTTAATTAGAATTATGCGTGAGTCTGTCATGCTGGATTTCCTGGGTATATTATATATTTTTTTGAACAAAGAAGCGCCAGATTCCTGAATACATCAGATTGAACCTGGCGCTTGATTGTATAGTGTAAAAAACTAACGCTTGGTGTACTGCGGCGCCTTGCGGGCCCTCTTGAGGCCGGGCTTCTTCCGCTCTTTGGCGCGGGGGTCCCGTGTCAGCAGCCCGTTCTGGCGCAGGACAGGTTTGAAGCGCTCGTCGGCATTGACCAGGGCGCGGGAAATGCCGTGCGCGATAGCCGCGCTCTGCCCGGTAATACCGCCCCCCAGCACCTTTACCACCGCGTTATACTTGCCGCTGCTCTCCGTAGCGATAAACGGCTGCTCGATAATCCGCCGGTGCTCCAGGGAGGGGAAGCGCTCTTCTAACGGCTTGCCGTCGATGATGATAGCGCCGTTCCCCGACGTCAGCTTTACCTGCGCTACCGCCGACTTGCGGCGGCCCGTCCCGTGAAAATAGCTGTGTTTATCCATATCTGCCCAATCCCTTTACTTTGATTTCTTGGCTTTAGCTGTGGTCTTAGCTTTTGCTTTTGGTTTTTCTTTTGTTTGTGCTTTAGCAGTCTTTTCTTTAGGTTTTTCAGCCTTTACTTTAGTCTTTTCGGTCTTTTCTTTTGGCTTGTTGGGGTATTCCGGCCCGGCATAGACCTTGAGTTTCCGGTTCATCCGGGCACCCAGGCGGGTGTGGGGGAGCATTCCCTTAACGGCATATTCGATAGCCCTGGTGGGAAACTGCTCCATCAGCTTACCCAGGGTAATACTCTTGAGGCCGCCGGGATAGTTGGAATGCCGGTAATAGACCTTCTGTGCGACTTTCTTGCCGGTAACGCGCACCTTTTCGGCGTTGATGACCGTTACAAAATCACCGGTATCCTGGTTGGGAGTGTAGATGGGCTTATGCTTTCCCATCAGCAGTATGGCTACCTGACTGGAAAGCCTGCCCAGAGTCTCATCGGCGGCGTCGATTACATGAAGCTTCCGCTTGATATCGGTCGGTTTGGCGCTGTATGTTTTCATTATTTATCTCCATTGAAGGGGACAGGATAGTTCACCTGCATCAGGCATAGTCCCACGGCGGGCGCGGTCGGTCCGGCCAGCCCGGGGGTCTTGGACTCTATCAGATTTTTTAATTCATCCTCCGTCATTTTACCCTGTCCCACTTTAACCAGCGTGCCTATCGTGTTGCGTACCTGATGGGGCAGAAAGGAATTAGCGACGATATCGAAGATTACCATGTCCCCATCCTGCTTTATTTCCGCTTTAAATACGTCCCGGACCGTTCTCTTTTGCCGGGCGGTCGCGGCGCTGGATACGAATGAGGCGAAATCATGTCTCCCGATAAGTGCCCGGCATGCCCGGTTCATTGCCTCGTTGTCCAGTTTACCGGCCACCCGCCAGGAAAATTCCTGCCTTAACGGCGACCGGGTCGGGCTGTTGAGTATATAGTACCTGTATTCCCGACTCACCGCGCGGCGCCTCACGTCAAAGGAAGGCTCGACTTTATAAGCCTCTTTGACCGCTATGTCCGGCGGCAGATAGTGGTTCAACCCGTCGATGAACGACTTTATAGGTAGTTTGGCTTTTGTATCAAAGCCGACCACCTGTCCGCGGGCGTGGACACCGGCATCGGTCCGGCTGGCTGTTTTTATTCTTGTCCTTTCTCCCGTCAGTTTTTTTAAGGCTTTTTCTATCTCTCCCTGAATCGTCGGTGCGTTAACCTGCAATTGAGAGCCGTGGTAATTAGTGCCGTCATATTCGATTATTAATAAAATCCTGTAGCCGGTTTCTAAGCTTGTAGCCATGCTATCCTTCACCCGAAGGATTATTTGACCAGCTCCAGCTGCACCATGGGCGCGTTGTCTCCCATTCTAGGCTCCAGCTTGGTTATACGGGTATAGCCGCCGGCGCGTTCCTGGTAGCGCGGGGCCAGCACGGAAAATATCTTCTCGGTGACTTTTTTATCCGTGATAAACGTCAGCGCTTGGCGGTAAGAATGAAGGCCGCTTTTCTTGCCCAGGGTAATCATCTTTTCCGCCATGCCGCGTACTTCCTTGGCTTTAGCCTCGGTGGTGACGATTTTCTCGTGTTCTAATAAAGCCGTGACCAGATTACGGTACAGCGCTTTACGATGTCCGGAATCGCGACCCAATCTTCTGCCCTTAATATTATGCCTCATTTTTATGGTTCTCCGAATAAAGTCCTTATCTGGTTGTTATATTTCGGCGGTTTCCTCTTCTTCATCTACAGGAGCGGCCGCCTTCTTTTTTCCTCTCGCTTTAGGCTTGGTTTCCTCTTCCTCTTCCTCCTCACCTTCTCCTTCCCATTCCCCCTCTTCTTCCTCTTCGGTCTTTGGATTCAATGAAAGCCCTATCGAGGATAGACGGTCCTCGATTTCCTGGTATGATTTCTGCCCGAAGTTGCGCAGCTTGAGCAACTCTTTGGGCCCCTTGGCGATAAGCTCACCGACCGTGGTGATGTTGCTGCGTCTCAAGCAGTTCATCGTGCGTACGGAGAGATCCAGCTGCTCCACGGGCATGTTATATTTCTCGTCGGGGATTGCCATGCGGATTGCCCGCTCCTCCTCCTTCATTTGAGATATCTTAACGTATTCATAGAAGGGCGTTAGCTGCTCAATCAAAATCTCGGAAGCCTGGCTGATGGCGTCCACCGGCTGCATGGTCCCATCCGTCCAGACATCGATGACCAGCCTCTCACGACTGGTCTCCCGCCCGAGATGGGTCGGTTCCACGTTATAATTTACTTTTTTAATGGGGGTAAAAAGAGCGTCGACAGGGATTGTGCCTACCGGCATATTATCGGTAGATTCGGCCGCCCGGAACCCCGAACCCAGTTCGACGTCCATCTCAACGTAGAGCTTGGCTTTTTCATTATTAAGAGTTATCAGGCACAGGTCCGGGTTGGTGATTTCAAAATCAGTCGATGGTTTGATATCGGAGGCACAAATTCGCCCTTCGCCTTCTTTTTCCAGTGTCAGCGTACTGCCGTGGTCGGATAAAGGCTTGAGCCTGATTTCTTTTACGTTGAGGAGAAATTCCATCACATCTTCTTTGGCGTTGGGAATAACCGTAAACTCATGCTGTACGCCCTCGATTCTTACTTGAGTAATGGCTGCCCCGGGGAGATAACCGAGTAATACGCGGCGCATGGAATTACCCAGGGTGATGCCAAAACCCTTCTCCAGCGGTTCGGCGACGAACTGCCCGTAATTTTCTGATTGTTCGGTACATTCAATTTTTGGGACTAATAGTCCAGCC
>JAFGHK010000009.1 GCA_016930185.1 Dehalococcoidales bacterium
ATCTTCACCTTATCTCTTATGCCGGCGGACTCGATAGCTGCCACGGTTTCTTTCATAGCGTCAAAGGCGGGGGTGAGAAACCCACTCAACCCGACGATTGGCGCTGCGGTCTCTTTCACCTTGTTTACAAAGGTTTCAGCAGGAACATCAACGCCTAGATTGATTACTTCAAAACCGTTTACGTCCAACATAAAATCAACAATATTAAGACCGATATCATGAATGTCCCCGGCTACCGTGCCTATGACTACTTTACCAAGTTTCTTGGGAGTAACCTCCTGTTTCAGGTGGGGTTTTACCAGCTCAGTTATTCGTTTAAGAAGGTCGCCGGAAAAAACAAGTTCCGGTAAAAAATACTCGCTGGAAGCAAAGCGCTGGCCTACGATTTCCATGCCCTTCCGGCTGTCCTCTAATATTTTCAGCGGGTCTTCACCGGAGTCGAGTCTTTGTTGGACAAGTTCCATTACTTCCTTATCCTTTAAATCAGCTAACATGTTTACCAAATTTCCAGACATCTTTTACCCTCCTAAGTTAATCATTATTACCCTTGAAATATGATATTATTCACCGATTATTTTATAGGCCATATATCATTCTCTATGTTTTTAACAATATTATTGTCTTCTTCGTAAGAGCTATCCACTATGAGGCCTAACATGTTTTTTGGCATAAAATTTTATTCCCTGATAATCTAGTTCTGCCAGCCTGCCTTTATTAATCAGACTTTGGACTGTCTCCCACCCGGCACCCAGCTTTTTACAAAGCTCTACCACTGCCTCTTTCCTCATAGGATGCACCGCAGTAATGCTTAACAGGTCATCTTCAATATCGCCGGTGGAAATAAAAGCATTACCCTCGTAGTCTGTAAGAAACTCTACCATATTCAGCTTTTCACTAAAAGTCTGATATGCAATGTTAAGAGTCTGCACGGTAGCAGGTTCTATTCGCTCGGCGGGTGGCCTAGTCGGGGTTGCTAAATACGCTTTGTCCGGCTTCAGCTCCGCCAGGAAAGCAGCTACTCTATCAACCTCTTGCATGCTATCATTAATGCCCTTTATCAGCATGGTCTCGGAAATAAGTTCGCCATGAAACGTTCCAGTAAAATCAAGCATTCCTTTCAGAATATTCTGAAGTTTTATTCTTTTATGAGACCTGTTTATATTTTGCCAGATATCGGGTGTTACGGCATCAACTTTCAGGCAGACCAAATCGGCTTTCTGTAAATCCTGCTGTACGTCTTTACGCCAGATAAGTGAAGCATTAGTGATTACGGCAAGCTTGATTCCCAAGGGACCCAAGAGCTCAAGTTCTTCGCCAAGGTTGATATCCAACGTTGGCTCGCCGTCGGGCACAAAGGCAAGATAATCTATAAATTCACTTTTTTTTCTGAGTTGCTCGACTCTTTTCCTGACACTATTGGCAAGGTCAATTGACTGATAGAAATTTTGCCTCTTGATTTGCATATTGACCGTACGACCCAACTGGCAATATACACAAGAGTAGCTACATATCTTGGGTGGTATATTATTTATCCCCAGGCTGCGTCCTAATCGTCTGGATGGGACGGGACCGTAAACGATAGAATCAGTCAATGTCCTCCCTCTATAACATATTAGTGGTCACATATGTTTTCGCCGGCAGAAAGCGTCCCCTGCAAATGGCTGATAACCGCTTTTTCCGGGTCGCTCTCCATGATGCCGATGATAACGTTAATATTGTTTTGTGTGAAGAGACCCTGGGCTCGGGAACCCATACCGCTGGAAATAACCATGGAGACCCCTTGCTCTGCCAGCCATTGAGGGAGAAAGCCTGGTTCGTGTCCCGGTGAGTTTACCAGTTTAACATTCGTAATCTGCTTTTTGCCTTCATCAACATCAATCAGAGCAAATTGCTCACAATGACCAAAATGCTGCGATACTATACCCCCGCTAACCGGTACCGCGTATCTCATAATAACCTCCAGAATTGGAAATATTTACATTTTTTCTTTACCGTCATTATCCTTGGCTCGACCAGACTTTCTCTATAAAGCCGGATTTAAGTATTAGTGTACCACACTGTAAATAAAACATCAGGGCAAACTGCCCTACCTGCTTATGCTTCAGGTAGAGCCACCTGGCGGACAGGACTGCCTTTGAGACGTTACGCCGAACGTGGAAAAAACACGGCGTGGATTTGCCGTCTTGCAACTCGGGCATTTTATCTCACTATCGCTGTCACTCATACTCCGCCGCATTTCAAATTTCTCGCCACAGGCGGTGCATTCGTACTCATAAATAGGCATACTTCATTCCTCTATCCCTGCAGCTTCTGCTCAATTTTTTGCCATAAGGATTTTATTTCTTTGGCTACTCTGCCGTCTGAATGTTCAACTACCGTCATTCCTCTGACCATCGCTTCGGTTACCTCATTATCAAAGGGAATCATTGCAGCCACGTCGACTCCGTTCTTCTGGCAGTATTCACGAATGGATGCTGTATTTTCCTCATTCAGGTCATACTTGTTAATGCATACTATGGCAGGAACACCGAAATGCTTGCATACGCCGAGTACTCTTTCCAGGTCATGTATACCCGAAAGCGTCGGCTCGGTGACGATAAGAGCGAGGCTGGCTCCGGACAAAGAAGAGATAACCGGGCAACCGATGCCGGGAGGGCCGTCGCTTATAATATAATTAAGTTCTTTTTTCTTGGCGATTTCCTTGGCCTGCTGCCTGACCAGCGCCACCAGCTTACCCGAGTTCTCCTCGGCTATACCCAGGCGTGCGTGCACTAAAGGCCCGTGTTTGGTGCTGGACACAAACCAGTCTCCTGCTTTACATTCTTCCATTACAATTGCATCAGCCGGACATATATGCGAGCAAAAGCCGCAGCCCTCGCAGGAAATTGGGTCAACCGTGTAATCCTTAATAGCATCAAAACGGCACAATTCCTGGCAAAGGCCGCATTGTGTACATTTGTCTTTATCGATAACAGCCACCTGTCCGCTACGAAACTCATGTTTCTCTTCGATCGACGGATCAAGCAGCAGGTGGAGGTCGGCAGCATCTACATCACAGTCGGCCAGCACCCTTTTTCTCGAGAGAACCGCAACCGAACCGATGATGCTGGTCTTACCGGTACCCCCTTTACCGCTTAAGACTACGACTTCCTTCATCAACTATCTCCTTAATATTATCAAAAAGCTCTCGAAATTTACTTTTCCAGTCTGGCATCCCTTCAACCAGTGGAATTCCTCTTGAGTATAGGCGGGCGATTTCCGTATCCAGCGGAATTGTCAGCAATATCGGTATATTTTCTTTAGCACAATATTCTTCCGTCTTGCTATCCCCCACGCCGATGCGGTTGAGAACAACACCGAATGGTACGCCAAGCTGTCTTACTGTTTCCACGGCTAATATCAGGTCGTTCAAACCAAAGGGCGTAGGCTCGGTGACCAGCAGACAGAAGTCACTCCCTTTGATAGCTTCCACGACCGGGCAGGATGTCCCCGGTGAGGAATCAATGATAACCGTTCTTTCTTTATCAATAAGCGTTTTTACCTTCCTGATTATCGGCGGCGCCATCGGCTGACCGATGGAAAGCATCCCATGACCGAAAATAATACCGTCAGCCTCTCCTGTTTCTATTTTTCCTATCGTATTAGGTATCTCGGAGATAGCTTTTTCCGGGCACAGGTAGCTGCAGGCGCCGCAGCCGTGACATAATTCGGGGAAGGTGAGAACGTGTTCTGCCACAACAGCTATAGCATTATATGCACATACCTCGGCGCATTTGCCGCAATGAGTGCATTTTTTCTCATCAATCGCGGGCACAGGTATGGAAACCGCTTCGCTACGAGTTATGTCAGGTTTGATAAAAATATGATCATTCGGCTCTTCGACATCGCAATCGAGTAGCTGGACCTTGTATGTATCTTTCAGGGACAGAGCAAGGCTGGCAGCTACCAGTGTCTTGCCAGTGCCTCCTTTGCCGCTGGCAACGGATATTATCATTCTGTTATGTTAACCCCTTACCATTTTTGTTCCGCATTTAGGGCAAGCAAGATTATAACATGGACTTGCTGCTTGATGCGGAAAGCGCGCTCCACAATTCGGGCAAACACATTCTCCGCTGGGGCCAGCACCCTGCCAATTGCCTCCCATCCTGCCACTGCCTGCCCCACCTCTGCCTATACCTCGACCCCTGCCTTGTCCACCACCTCCTGGCGGACCCGTTCCATCTCCTCTGGGCATATCGTAACCTCCCGTTTATCGGTTATTAGAGTATCCTATTTCTTTTCCAGCTTTTCAATACGTTTCTGCATATCTGATAGCTGTTTAACTAATACTTGATTTTGTTCTTTAAGAGCTTCTATTTCTTGCTCCAGACCATAAGCCTGCGGTGTCTGGGCAGATTGAGGCGTAATTCCGCCTGCCATTCCCATACCTCTACCCATACCACCTCCCATACCTCTGCCCATTCCTCCTCCCATGCCTCGGCCCATTCCTCCTCCCATACCACCTCCCATTCCTCGACCCATACCTCCTCCCATACCGGGACCTATGGCGCTTGTTCCGCCCATGCCGAAATGGTCAGGAACATTCGCTTGCTGCGCCGCAGAATAGGTGCCGAGTTTATATTCCTCAATAACGCCCTTTATTTTTCCTGAAACGCCGGTGATTATCTTTACTCCGGCGGACGCGAGAACACCATGTGCATTCGGGCCGCAGTTTCCTGTCAGTACCGCCTCAACACCTCTTTCGACGATGTTCTGTGCTGCCGCGATGCCAGCGCCGCCAGCCGCCATAGCGCTGGAGTTATCAATAGCTTCGAACTCCATCGTTTCCGGGTCAGCGATGATAAAATACTGGCAACGCCCGAACCGAGGGTCCACATCCGCATCAAGGGTTTGACCCGAGGCTGAAATAGCGATCTTCATAATAACTCCTTATTTTTTCTCGCCAGAAAACTGATTTATTTGGTTCTCCAGGTTTTTCAACTCATTCTTCAGCGCTTCTGCCTGGCTTTTTAGAAACTCAAGCTCCTGTTCGCGGGTTATCGTTGATGCGAACACTCCATAACGTGGATAAGTATATGGTGTACGGCCCAGAGAACCATATCTCCCTGTTGCTCCTATTCCCCAGGGGCTGCAAAACCCCCTGCCTCCGCCTGTCATGGGTCCCATCCCCCGTGGTCCTGTACCATCAAATCCTGGCATAATATACCTCCTTACTGATATCACTCCTTCTTGTTTTTCAGGTCACGCATTCTTGACTCGATTTCTTCCAGCTCTCCCTTGATTGCCTCCGCCTGACCCTTCATGTAGTTAAGTTCCTCTTCCCGGGTCATCTGCGAGGAATCAGGTGCGTATCCGGGAGTAAAAGGCATTCCCGCATTGTAAGCCTGCGGCTGGTAGAATGGCGCCGCGGGAACTGCTGCTCCGCCGTAATAATATCCGCCTCTGGGTAGTCCTCCTCTACCACGTCCTATATAAGGCCACGGCGGGGAGCTACCACGGAAGCCAAACCCCATGCCACCTCTGCCACGGCCGGCGCCCCTTCCCCGATCAAATCCATAATACATTTTATTCACCTCCCCTGTAGTTCTGTTATTTCTCAAATATTAAGCTTATGTCTAATGTCTGATATCTGTCAATATCTTTTTATCATTTACCTGGTCTAGGTGATCCCCCTCTATGACGCATATTCTGACCGCGAGTTCCACGGCCTAAGTCCGGGGGATAAATAGGCATTATGCTCGGCGTGTCACACTCGGGGCAGTTCTTGGGCGGTGTGGATATCATCGTTTCAAAAGGCACTTTCCACTCATGCCCGCTGATACATCGGAAATGGCGTTCTGCCATCTCAAAGCTGCCGCCCTCAATCCTTATAGCCTTACCATTCAGCAGAGCATCGGCTATTTTCTGGCGAGCTGAATCAAGTACCCGGGAGAATGTCGAACGCGAAACATTCATTTTCCGTGCGCCCTCTTCTTGCTCTAAACCCTCAAAGTCTTTAAGTCTAATTGCCTCCGCTTCCTCCACGAGTAAACGCACTTCCTGCAATTCGGTCATGGGTAAACCGGAAGGTTTGAAATAGGTTACCGGCGGCACAAAACTAACACGCCGCCACAAATGACGTCTGCCCATGCGACTCTCCCTTTTTATATTATGAGCTTAAGCCCATTATTTATAAATAATGCACATATGCTCATAAATTATATTATAACTTTCTGAACCACCCTGTCAAGTTTTGGAAAAAATTTTACCTTTCCTTGAAAACTGGACCTGAATATTAGACGGTTTTAAGCCTTACCGTTCTTTCTCACGTAAGCCTAAAAAGTATATAGCGTTGAAACTGCAAACAAAAGTTGCTTTACACAGGAAGTATTTATACCCAACCCCGGAGTTTCATTGCTTCTACAACCCGTTCGACAGCCCGCACATAAGCCGCCTGCCGCATATTTACCTTATGCTCCCGGCTTGTGTTTAACACGGAATGGTAAGCCGCCGTCATTTTTCTATCCAGGCGTTCATAGACATCCGCCTCTTCCCAGGTGTACATATAATAATTCTGTACCATTTCAAAGTATGAGACAGTTACACCGCCGGCGTTGCACAGGAAATCAGGTATTACGTGCACACCATTTTTATAAAGAATATCATCTGCTTCCGGGGTCGTCGGTCCATTGGCAAGCTCGGCAATAATTTTGGCTTTAATTTTTGCAGCATTCTTATCGGTGATGATATTCTCAATAGCCGCCGGAATGAGTATATCAACATCAAGTTCCATAAGCTCCTCATTGGATATAGTGTCCATCCCCGGCAGGTTACATACCGAACCGGTCTGGTTCTTACAGGTATAGGCTGCTGCGGTATCGACCCCGGTTGTGCAGCAGACGCCACCTTTACTATCACAAACCGCGATTATCGTCGAGCCGAAGAGCTCGCTGCAGAGTCGGGCTGCGTGATAGCCGGCGTTACCGTAGCCCTGGACAGCCACTTTGGCCTTGCTCAAATCTATGCCAAGCGACTTGGCAGCTTCACGGATAGTGTACATGCCGCCGCGAGCCGTGGCATCACCGCGGCCGGGCGACCCGCCGACGGCCAGTGGCTTACCCGTAATAACGCCGAACTGTGACTTCCCGGCAATGGCCGAATATTCGTCCATCATCCATGCCATCATCTGTGGTGTAGTGTATACATCCGGCGCTGGAACATCTCTCTCCGGTCCCACGAACTGATATATCGCCCTGATGTAAGCCCTGCTCAACCGTTCCAGTTCGCCGGGTGACATTTCTTTCGGATTGCATATCACTCCACCCTTTCCTCCCCCGAGCGGTAAATCCAGCAGTGCGCATTTCCAGGTCATCCATGAAGCCAGCGCGCGTACAGTATCTATAGTCTCATCAGGATGGAATCGAATACCGCCTTTAGTAGGCCCCTTGGCATCGTTATACTGGACTCTAAAACCCTGGAACACCTTGATAGAGCCATCATCCATCCGTACCGGCAGAGCCACGTGCATTTCCCGCATCGGTGTTTTCAACATTGCCGTTATGTCAGGAGGCAATTTCAAAATATCCGCGCAAGCGTCTATCTGGCGCTTTGCGACTTCGAATGGATTGATGCTGGTCATTTCTTTTTTCTCCTCTTAAAAATTAGCGTTGTTCTTATGTTTATCTTAATAAATATCTATTCCTTTACTTTTCAGGTACTCCTTGGCTTCTGTAATACGTATTTCCCCGAAGTGGAATATCGAAGCAGCTAGTACCGCCGAGGCTTTCCCGATAGTAACAGCTTCATAAAGGTGCTCCAGGGTACCGGCACCGCCTGAAGCTATAACAGGTATTTTTACCGCCTCTGCTACCGCCCTGGTCATCTCAATGTCGTAGCCGTCTTTAGTACCATCAGCGTCTCTGCTGGTTAAAAGAATCTCGCCGGTACCCAGTTCCTCTACCCTTTTTGCCCATTCAACTAAGTCCATCCCGGTGGATTCCAGACCGCTTTTAATAACCACTTCCAGCCTGGGCAACCCGCTGTTTGCCAGATTTTTCTTGCCGTCAATAGCAACAGTAAGCCTTTTCTTGCCGAATTTTTTTGAGGCTTCCTTGACAAGTTGAGGGGTTTTCACGGCGGCAGTGTTTATCGAGACTTTATCTACTCCCATATCGATTAATGTTTTCATATCATCAATGCTGGAAATACCACCGCCCACGGCAAACGGAACGGTAACAACATCGCATACTTTTTTAACCCATTCCAGTCTTGTTTTACGGTTCTGCACGGTAGCAAAGATATCAAGAAAAACAAGCTCGTCAGCCCCTTCTCGGCAATAAGTTGCTGCCGCCTCTTCCGGGTCACGGGCATCACGGAGATTCGTAAAATTTATTCCCTTAACAACCCTGCCGTCTTTAATATCGAGACAAGGTATGATTCTTATTTTATTCATATTCAAACTCGGGAGACTTTCACCAGCGTTTTATAGTCCACAATAGTGCTCATGGCATGGCTTTCACTTATAAATCCAGCCTCTGCGGCTGCTGCCACCGGATTTAAACCGCCTATGAGTATAACACCTACCTGGTTGAGCTCGATGGGGATTTCACACACCGGCTCGCTTATTTTGCCCATCAACAGGATGCCCTCAAGGCCGGCATCCTTGAGCTTTGCGACCACTTCTTCGGCCAGAGGGCGGCATACGGCCGGTATCTCTCTGTAATTTGCCAGAATTTCGCCATTTCCTCCTTTGGCTGCCTCGAGAACCGTTGTCATATTTGCTTTGATGAATATTTCAGTGGGGTCTAGAGAGCTTCCGGCGTAATGAATGATTTCGATAAAACGGAGTGGCTGGCGATTTCTTAACTGTAATATGCCGCCGAATCTCGAGTCGATGGGTATGCCGGATTTAAGTAACGCCCCATTTACGACAATACTACAGACCGTAGCCAGAGCTACTTTACCTTCGGGTACTGTCAAATCGCCAATAGCCTGACCTTCATTGGCAACTACGACCAGGTCGCTGACGCACAGTCCCGATTGAAAGACGGGCTTCATTATCTTTAGTGCTTTGTTAAAATCATTTTTCTGGAAAAAAGAAACGTTAACCGGCACTAGACCGGTTTTCTTATCCAGGTTAAAATTAGTGCGAAAGGCCAGTACCTCGATTTTTGATAGGGTAAAGCCGACTTTATGGGTAACCATTGCCTTTTTCAGTTCGGCCTGCCCGAGTTCCGTTATTATCCGGCCGTCCCTTCTGCCCACAAGACTGGTAAGGCCTCTCTCATCCATCAGCCTAAGGTGATACCTCACCGCCCGTTCGCTAAGGTCAACCCCCTGGTCTTTCAACCGTTTAGCGATAATGGTCGACCCCACTGCTGCTTGAGAGTCTTCCAGAGTATTAAGGATAGCCAGTACCTTGCGCTCCACATCTTGATTTTCAAAACCCATAGCCACCTCCGGCGAATGGTAACCATCTGCCGAAACGATTATAGGGAATATCAGGAATTGCTGTCAAATGATAGCCGGAAAGACCTGATTGAAAGAGCTTATCAAATCCGACGGGGCATCCAGTGTGCCCCGCCGGACTTTTAGTACTTATGAAGCGCTCTGCGTTGTTTATTCGTAAGTCCTGACCCTGCGAATAGCGCCTGCATAACCGACCAATGCACCGGTGGCATGTTGTCCGTTTTGCCGGTCCTCCAGGATATCAATCGCTTCTTCAAGATAGGCGTTCATCAGATAAGGAATACCGGTTACCTTGGTACATTCTTGAGTCAGCGACATGATATTATCACGGCTGATTGCCGGCAGGCTGAAACACCTGGCTCCGGCCATTATCTGCTGCAGACCTACCCGCAGTTTTTCACTGTAACTGTATATTCCTATGGCTCCCAGGGGAATATTTTTCATTTCTTTGGGGCCAACCAGGTCCTTGACCTCTTCATAGCAAACGAAAATCTCCTCCGGCGTGGCCCCGAACTGGCTGACAGTCTTGGGTAATTTACCATCTTTAATCCATAAAGCGATATTCTTGCCTACCATGCCCGGAATCATCAGCGCCCGTCCCATACACACCGCTTTCGTGAAGGGTGCCCCCAGAGCCAGCGCTTTGAAAACACCGTCCTCGCTGCTGAAGCCGCCGCCGAAAGCGATATCAGGTACCCGCTCACCACGGTTGGCAAGCCTCCGGCAGAAATCATAGGCCGCAGCATGCAGATAGAGACTGGGCATACCCCATTCCTGCATCATACGCCAGGGGCTCATCCCGGTGCCGCCTCCGGCGCCGTCTATGGTCAGCAGGTCAATCTTGGCTTTTGAACTCCATTTGATAGCCATAGCAAGTTCACGTAAACCGTAGGCGCCTGTTTTCAGGGTGATACGCTTAAAACCCAGGTCTCTTAGTCGTTCTACCTCTTCATAGAAACTATCTTCATCAATAAATCCCAGGCGACTGTGGCGTTCAAACTCCTTCAGCGAGCCGTCCTTGAAACTGGCCTGGCTAATCGGGTGCGATGGGTCGGGGGTAACGATGTAGCCGCGTTTCTGCAGCTCCAGAGCGCGCTCCAGACTATTGACCTTTATCTCGCCGCCGATACACTTGGCGCCCTGTCCCCATTTCAACTCGATGGTATCCAGTCCGTGCTTCTTACTAACGTACTCGGCAACGCCAAGCCGGGTATCTTCAACATTCATCTGTACCAAGATTTCACCGTAGCCATGGTGGTAGCGACGGTATACTTCAATGCGGCGGTCCATGTCCGGCGCAGAAGTGATTTTGCCATTTTTATCAAGTTCAAGCTTGGGGTCGATGCCGCAGACATTCTCGCCGCAGACAAGGGTGATACCAGTTATGGCGGCACCGATGGCAAAGTGCTCCCAGTTCTTGCGGGCAATCTCCGTGGAACCCAGCGCCCCGGTGAACACAGGCAGGCGCATCTTGACTTTTTTATCCCATCCGTACTCGGTCTCCGTATTTACAGCGGGGAAAATAGCGGAATCGGAATTACCGGCTACGCCTTCCGGCAACCCGTCGGCCCCAAAAGCATACCCGTGAATATTAAGATGCGAGTAATCGACGGGGTATTCTTTATCTCCACCCGCGGTCACATCGCCAAAAGGACCCGGATAGATTAACTCGCGCCCCCGAAAAGTGGCCTTGAACACTTCGCAGTTTCCGGTACACCCGTCAACACACCGGGAGCAGATGCCACTCATCGGCGCGACGTTCCTGGAACGGTTGGCAGTCCTTGTGGCATCATTAGCATTCGGTCTCTGTAAATTCATTTGCTTTTCCTCTCCTTTATTTGTTTATTTTTCTGTATTACTTTTCTTTCCAGAAAACAGACAGCATGGCGAGTCTTCGGGTCAGCGATGACTTTAGCCGTAGCGCCATCCGTTGCCGTTGGCACGTAAATTACATGGATAATATCCTCATAATCCTTAAGTTCAGGCAGTAAGGTGCGCAATACATTCGGTGAACTATTGAAAAAGGACGTGTTGAAATCAGAGGCATCTTCATCAGGATAAACAGGAAGATAAAGAATATCAGATTCCACTAAATCCTGGAAGAAGTGGGTCCCGTAAGAGACTTCCGGAGTATGCCCCGCCTTTTCACGAGCAACCTCTACCAGGATGGCCGTATTATCAATATCCGCATAACCGACATTGACACCGAGCTCAATATTATTGCTACCCCAGCGCCCGGGGCCCATCATCATAACCTTATGTTTCTTTTTCCGCAGGTAATTGTTCAGTTTCCCGATCACCCGACCCAGCGCCCTTTTTGTATCTATGGTGGCGTTTTCAGCATACTTTTTAGGGTCGATATAAATAATATAGCCGATGTTATCGACCATCCCCGCGTTTATTGCCCGTTTCGAGCGGTAAAGCACCTGCTCTTTAGGAAGTTCCCTGGGTATATCTACTCCCGGGCCCGTCAGGGTCGGCACCCGTAATGTTCTGCATTGCAGCAGATTGACCCTGATATTTTGCTCATTATCAACATAAGCTGTAAATTCAATATCCACCGGCTGGCCCCAGGCTTCCTCCAGTCTTTTTAAGATCTCCCCGATAATCTTGACCAGCGCGGTCTGGTTTATCAGGTTATTAAATGTTAAAACCATTTTCTCGCTCGAACTATCCGGTGAGGTGACAAACCAGTCCTGTATATAACCATCGGCTATCTGGGATGTTAGCAGGTTCAGAACAGGGTAGTTATTTCCCTTGATTATTTCGCTGAAAGGTTTGGTATTCAGGGTATTTTCTTCAAGATCGATGATATCTACCATCCGCTGGGAATACTTGGCCGCTTCCATACCGGTCTCCGGCCTGATTTTAGGATGGCTGACAGCAATCATCCTGGGGTAATCACCACTCACCCGGTTAACAGCGCGAGTGCCCAGACCGAAGACAAGCCTTATCATGCCCTTTTTAGGGTCGATACGGTTAGTCCAGGCATAAAGGTTACGGGAAAAAGCCACCCCCGCCAGTATCGGGAAGAAGTAACGCTTGTAAGGCATACCGGAAACGCGCTGCACGAGAACCGCCATCTGCTCATCGCCTTCACCCAGACCCCGCCGGTGACGGTAAGCAAGCGCATCGGGATTCAGAGCGCTGGCATAGACCAGCTTGATTGCCTTCAAGAAATCATTGAGACGTTCTTCAGGACTGCTCTGATTGGCACAGAATTCGCTCCGGTACTTGCCGGCGAAGGCATCCGTAAAGCCGTCCTCAAGCAGGCTCGATGAGCGGACTATTATCGGCGCCTGCCCGTAATAATCAATCATGCCGCGGAACTGTTCCATTATCTCGTCCGGGAACTTGCCTTCAAGAAATCTTTGTTCAAGTCTGTCAAAATCATCTCGCGAGATACTGCCTGTTTTTGTCAGTTCCAGTCGAAGCTTAAATAGGTCGTTATTTACCAGAAAGGTAAAGAAAACATCCGAACCTATATAGAAGGAGTCATGCTCCTCCAGTACCTGTGAGAAATCAATCCCACCACCGCCTGAAAGTAAAACACTCCTTGCCAGAATCATGCCGGCCGCTTTACCTCCGATACGACCTGAACCGATGAGGCGGTCTCTGACCTTTAGTAGTTCACCCAGAGATAGGTGGCGTTCTGATAGCTGAATTAATTTCTTATGATTACCTACCATCATTCTGGATAGTGCTTCCTTCAGCACCTTGGTCTCATCGGATATCGGTGACAGCTCATCAAGCAATTCGCGGTCCTGCACCAGCTTACGATAAACGCTATCCCAGGGAGCAATGGACTCGGAGCTAATATTAAGCGGTTTTCTGACAGCCGTTGCCAGTATTTCTGCTGCATCTCCACTCCTGGAAACCGGCTCCCAGCCATCTAATGCAATTGAATGGGGGATAAACATCTGCTGCGAGTAACGGCCGGATACCTTTACCGGCTGAATGTAGGTGTTACCAACAACATGGTAAACATCTATAAGTATTTGTGTAGTATCACGTATTCTGGCTATGGCGTTATGTCCATGCTGACCACGCCTTAATGCAAAGTATGCCACGTCTTCCAGTTCATAAAGGTACGGACAGGTTACCTGGAAAAAATTAGCCAGTGACTCATCGGTTGCCCATTCATCAACCAGATCGGAAAGATTATCAAATACATAGCAGACCTTCCTTCCGCGTTCTTCGATAATCCGGTGTACCTCCCCGGCAAAATAGTCGAATCCGGGATGGGGGTCGATTTTTTTTATCTTTAACCCCGGGCGTTGTTTAAGGATATCGGCTTGGTCGGCAAAGGTTAAATAAACACATTCGAAGCCATCACTAATAGCCTTGTCAATGAAAGCTTGTGCAAAATACGGATAATCCTCAAGCCGGTCAACCTTCCAGACCACGTTATCCCCCAGACGTAAACCCTGAAGAAGCTCATCCAGGGGTATTAACCCACTTTGGATATTTTTTGCTACAGCACTCTGGGTTTCCATTCCCATTTCTCCAAATATTAGTATTAAATATAGCGGTATACGGTAACCTTATACCGTATTTATACCATAAAAATTGTCCTTTGTCAATACCACGCGGGTTTTTTTTAGACCTGAAAAATCCCCTACTGACGCAATCAGCAGGCGCCTTTAGCTGTGAAGATATCAGTTTTATAAAACAGGTACGTTTCCGTTTCTTATTTACTGGTAAACGGCTTATCGCCGCCCAGCCAGGTTGTATCGTGCTCGTGGGCAAGGCAGATAGCGGTGAACCCATAAGGTTTTTCCACCTTGCGCGTGATTAATGGACAATGCACCACACCCTTGGGAGCAATCACTACAGTGGGTGTATCAAAGACATGCACTTCCTGCTCCTCCCCGAAACGTATCTCCATTTCCGCCCCCAGGTAATCCGGGTTATCCGGGTCCAGCCCCACGAAGACCAGCGCTTCATCGTTTGGGTGAACATGCGGGTCGTACTCGTGCCAGATTCCAGTCCCCTTGTGAAACGCCCAGGTAAAATTGAGCTTAAAACCCGGGGTGTTCTTACCGGTCCAGAACGTCATGAAGTCGGCGTTGCCGCCCTTCTTACGCTTCATGTCGCGCATTTCCATACGTTTTATCAGGTCGCCGTACTTGTTCACGAGGGGAATTACATGGCCTCGTTTCTTCAATTCGCTGGTCTTATCCTCGGCACTGCAGGAGATGGCCAGAAAGCCGTAAGGTTTGGCGACCTTTTTAGCGACTATCGGGCAGTGCGCAGCACCCGCCGGTAGAACGACGATAGACGGAGAGGCGATGATATGAGTTTCATCATCCTCCCCCAGCGACAATTCCATTTCCGCCCCGAGGGTATTCGGATTATCATAATCGAGCCCGGTAAAGACGAACACCTCGCCGTAGGGATGAACGTGGCCGTACTCGCCGCCGATTTCCCAGGGGCCGACCTTATGATGATAACCCCAGACGAAATTCAGGTTCAGTCCTTCGAGGTCGGTGCCTTTGGGCCAGGTAATATACTCCGGCTTGCCCTCGCCGGGTAATTTATTATATTTAAGCTTCTTTATAAAGTGTCCGTATTTCGTTTCATCCATTAGTTAATCTTCTCCTTCTTTTTACTAATATAAATTCTTCAGTGTCCCTGCCCTTCAAATTTCCAGCCTTCGGGCTTGACCATGTTGTGATATCCTTCACTCATGGCATCGTCATGCCAGAAATTCCAGTCAAGCTGCGCCCGGTGTTCTTTAGTTAATAGCTGGGGAAAGAACTTCTCCGTATGGCGCAGTCCCTGATTAACCTCGATAAAAATCCAGGGTCGGGTGGTCTTGATAGGGTTCCAGGGACCGTGGATGAAATTCGGGGGGATAAAAACGACGGTCGTCTGCGTGATAACATGCCTTTCCAGCTCCGGCCCCACGTATAATTCCACCTCTGCCCCCAGGTCGTCGGGGTCGTCCGGATTAGTCCCGATGTGCATCAGCAGCTCGGCTTCACTGTGAATATGGGAGGGGTGACCTATTTTCATCCTGGGTTCGTCATGGGGCAGCACCCAATGGATGAAATAGAAATTACTGCCGTCGATAGTCTTGGAATCCATGCGCTGAATAATCGGGCCCATGACAAACTTAAACTTTTTCCATTCACTATCCTGTAAAAAATATTTATCGTATTTCTTTCCCGCCATGTTAATCCATCCTCCTGCCAAACTGTGATTTACATCGTCCGTCTTTCGGGATAACCAAAACCTTGTATTGCAAATATACTATAACCCGTTAACAGTGAGTGTCAAACCATTGCCTGAAAATTCCTACGTTCTTTACATTTCATACATTTATTACATAAGTTCACTGTCAATCAGGAAAAATAAATGGTATAATTTGGTAAAATATCAGTCTGGCACCTACCGGCATGACAACTACTCTGCATACGAATCTCAAGGAGGAAAAATGGCCAGTGTTCTTGAAGGCATCACAGTACTGGATTTAACACAGATATATTCCGGCCCTTTCTGCACAATACTTTTAAAAGATCTGGGGGCGGAAATAATCAAGGTTGAAAGGCCTGAAGCCGGCGACCTTATTAGAAACGATATACCCCATACCGAGGGACTTGAGGGAGGTCCTTTTATCATCCTTAACCGCGGCAAGAAAAGCATAACCCTGAATTTAAAGACGGAAAAAGGCTGTAATATTGCCAAAGAACTGATTAAAAAAGTTGATGTGCTGGTGGAAAATTACAGCCCGGGCACGATGGATAAACTGGGGCTTGGAAGCAAGGAGATGTGCGAGCTGAATCCCAAACTAATATACGCATCCATTTCCGCTTACGGGCAGACCGGCCCGCGCCGTGATTATCCCGGGTTCGACCCCATTGCACAGGCTATGGGTGGCATGACCGCCGTCACCGGTTTCCCGGACAATCCTACCCGCTGCGGCGTCTCCATAGCCGATTTTACCTCCGGATTTTTTACCTGCCTTTCTATCGTGGCTGCCCTTCACCACCGCCAGAAAACGGGCGAGGGACAAACGATAGATATATCCATGCAGGACTGCATCTGGCAGCTTACTTCCATAGAGTTCGCTCCATATTATTTCCTCAATGGGGAAATTCCGCCCCGAATGGGCAACCGCCATCCCGCAATGATTCCCTGCAACCTGTACCTCACCAAAGACGGTGATAGAATGTTCATTAACGCAGGTGTGCTTGCCCAGGTCCACCGTCTTTACACCGCCATGGGCCGGCAGGATCTTATCAACACACCCCTGGGCGCCAACCAGAACGAGCGCCTCCAGCACCGCGATGAAATCGATGAGGTTATCAGCTCATGGGCGATAACAAAGACTACCGAGGAAATACAGGATATACTAAAAAAAGCCGACGTTCCGTGTACCAGACTGCCGACCTTCGATGAGGTCTGCAACGACCCGCAGTTGTTGAGTCGTAACATGATTATTGAGGTGGACCAGCCTGTCTCCGGCAAGGTTAAAACGCCAGGTTCCCTTTTCAAGCTCTCAAAGACACCCGGGAAAATTAATTACCACGCGCCATTCCTCGGGGAAAATAACCAGGAAGTCCTCTCCGGAATGCTGGGACTCACCGAACAACAAATAACCGAGCTTGGTAACGAAGGCGTGATTTAACCATACCCGTTTATTAGTAATGCAGGAATATCCACAAAATTCCTGCCCATAACCAGCTTCGATAAGCTGACTTTTCCCATTTCAGCATGAAATACGCTACATTCCCCCTGTAATTGGGTGGTAGCACTATCTTTAAATCCGAGTTAAATCCCATTCCATTTACTATCTGCCGGAGTATGCTATTACTAACCGACACGTGAAGGTTAATGACTATGAGTTCTTTTAAGCACCGTGCCTGGCCTGGTGTGCTGGCGCTGGTTTGTATTCTGACATGCCTGTTCGCCTTCGCCCCAATGCCAGTCATGAGCGGGCAAGCTCTTGCCGATACGGGGCCCGACCTCACTATTGATTATATCTCGTGGATGCCGGAGGTCCCCTCGGTCCACGATACGATTACATTCACCGCAGCCGTAAGCAACC
>JAFGHK010000085.1 GCA_016930185.1 Dehalococcoidales bacterium
GAGATATCATTTTGTTTTACCAAGCTCTTCCTCCACTTTGACCAGGTGCCGCACTTTATTAATCATGCCGCGCACCGAGTTCGAATCATTAAGGACAACGCTCTGGTTCAGCCGGTGAAAACCTAACGACTGCAGGGTCTTCCGCTGGCTTTCCTCGTAGCCGATGCCGCTTTTTATCCAGGTAATGCGTAATTTACTCACTCGCTTCCGCCTCTTCTTTAACGACGCTCGCCTTGCGTTTTTCCGTTTCCTCTTTGGGGTTCCTTAGACTGGTGAGTGCCAGCATAGTCGCCCGGGCCACGTTGATATGGTTGGCATTGCCTAGCGATTTCGTTAAAATATCCTTGACACCGCAGGCCTCCAGCACTGCCCTCACGCTGCCGCCGGCGATAACTCCCGTGCCTTGGACGGCCGGTTTTAACATGACTGTGGAGGCGCCGAATGTTACCGTGATTTCATGGGGTATGGTGCTGCCGGCCAGAGGCACTTTAACCAGATTCTTTTTGGCCTGGGCCCCGCCTTTGCTGATTGCGGAAGGCACCTCGTTAGCCTTGCCGATGCCGATACCCACGTGCCCCTCCCCGTCGCCGGTAACCACCAGCGCGCTGAAGCGTAGACGCTTGCCGCCCCTCATCACCTTGGCGACGCGGTTTACATTAATAAGCTTGTCGTTTAAATTTAGTTCGCTTGCATCAATCCGACTTAACGGTTGCTTCATCAGAACTGCCGCATCCTCTCTTAGAACTTGAGCCCGCCCTTACGGGCTGCCTCTGCCAGGGCTTTAACACGCCCCTGGTATTTAAATCCGCCGCGGTCGAAAGCCACCTGGCTTATTTTTTTCGCCGCGGAGCGTTTCGCCAGCAAGACGCCTACCTGTTCCGCCTGGCTGGTCTTATTTTTTTTGGTCTCTTTTTTTATTTCCGCGTCAAGTGTGGACGCGGCTACCAGTGTCTGCCCCCTGGTATCATCGATTACTTGGGCGTAGATATGATTCAGGCTGCGGAAAACGCAAAGCCTCGGCTGGTTGCCGTCCCCGCTTACTTTTTGCCTGACCCTTTTATGCCTTCCTGCGCGTGCTTCTCTGGTATAAGATTTTGTCATTTCTATTCCCTGCCAATGACCTTACCGGCCTTGCCGGGTTTTGTACGCACCCTTTCTCCCGTGTATCTGATGCCTTTACCTTTATAATGGTCCGGGGGACGCAGGGCGCGGATTTCCGCTGCCATCTGCCCCACTTCTTCCTTGTTTATCCCGCTTACCTTTATCTTACTGGTCCCCTCGACCGCCAGCATTATACCGGGCATGGGTTTAACTTCTACCTGACTGGAGAGCCCCAGCCGCAGGTTTAGATTATCGCCGCTTTTTTCCACGCGGTAGCCCACTCCCACGATATCGAGCGTCTTTTCAAAGCCCTTGGACACGCCCTCTACCATGTTAGCCAGGATGCTTCTCGTCAGTCCGTGGTAAGCCCGATGTTTCTTATTGTCGCTGGGCCGGGTCACCACCAGTCTATCGCCCTCCTTCGCCACGCGCATTTCCGCGGGTATGGAGCGCTTAAGTTCACCCTTGGGGCCTATCACGGTGACATTCCTGCCGGATATATCCACCGTTACCCCTTCCGGTACCGGTATCGGTAATTTTCCTACTCTAGACATGTATATCACTCCGGAAACGTTTTACCATACGTAGCATAATAGCTCCCCGCCGGCCCCCTGTCGCCAGGCTTCCTGTCCCGTCTTGAGCCCTTTGGACGTCGAGAGAATAGCTATTCCCAGGCCGCCGTACACGCGGGGTATTTCTCTCTTGTGCACGTACATGCGCAGTCCCGGCTTACTCATTCTCTTAAGACCGGAAATAGCCGGCTTATTGTTCTCCATGTACCGCAGTTGCATTTTTATCATCCGGTGCGGTTTCCCTTTCACCACCTCGTATTCGGAAATAAATCCTTCTTCTTTAAGGATTTTGGCAATAGATAGCTTCATCTTGGAGGCAGGTACCTGTACACTATCGTGCCTTACCATGATTGCATTTCGTATTCTGGTTAACATATCAGCGATTGGGTCTGTCACTGTAACACCTACCATAATTGTTACTTCAGCTTACCAGCTGGATTTCCTTACTCCGGGAAGTTGCGCCTCTAGGGCCAGGTGCCGAAAGCATATCCGGCAGATGCCGAATTTACGTATATAGGCGCGAGGCCGACCGCATATACTGCATCGGTTGTACTGACGCACCTTGTATTTTGCGGTTCTTTGTGCTTTCATAACCATCGATTTTTTAGCCATGGTTAATTCTCTCCATCCTTGGCGAAAGGCATACCGAGTAGTTCGAGCAGGTGCCTTCCGTCCTCGTCGGTCTTGGCTGTAGTTATAATCGATATTTCCATGCCGCGTATTTTATCGACTTTGTCATATTCTATTTCAGGGAACAGGATTTGCTCCTTAAGTCCCAGCGTAAAATTGCCGCGCCCGTCGAAAGAGTCCGGCGAAACACCCTGGAATTCATGCATGCGGGGCAGCACCGCATTTACCAGCTTGTCAAGGAAGAACCACATACGCTTGCCCCGTAGCGTCGTCTTTAGCCCGATAGGCATTCCCGTTCTTAACCGGAAGTTGGCGATGGCCTTCTTGGAGCGCGTAGTCAACACATGCTGGCCGGTAATTGCCATCAGGTCAGCCTCCGCTGACTCCAGCGCCTTGGCGTTGGCAATGGCTTCACCCAGGCCGATATTGACTACTATTTTCTCCACGGAGGGCACCTGCATGATGTTCTTATAGCCGCAGATTTCCATCATGCGGGGTATCACTTCTTCGCGGTATTTTTCTCTCAGTCTGGCCATTTAATCAATCACCTCGCCGCAGGAACGGCAGTATCTTACGCTGCGGCCGTCCTCCAGCTTCTGCATGCCGACGCGTACCGGTTTGTTGCACTTGCCGCAGACGAACATCACGTTGGAAACATGCAGGGGCGCTTCCAGGTCGATAATGCCTGCCTGCTTAACGGCTCCTCTGGCTTTAGAGTGCTTTTTTATAAAGTTTATGCCTTCGATAATCACCTGCTGTTTTCGCGGATAGACGAAGCGTACTTTCCCCTTTTTGCCCTTGTCCTTCCCCGCGATAACCAGCACGTTATCATCTTTGTGTATGTTCATAATTGCCTCTGCCTTTATAATACCTCCGGTGCCAGTGATACTATCTTGGTGTACTGCTTCTCCCTTAGCTCTCTGGCCACCGGCCCGAAAATGCGGGTGCCTTTGGGATTATTTTTATCGCTAAGGATAACCGCCGCGTTTTCATCGAATTTAATGTATGAGCCGTCAATCCTGCGGTAAGGATGCGCCGTGCGCACTACCACCGCCCGCACCACATCGCCTTTCCTGGTCACTGCGTTGGGTATCGCCTTTTTTACCGTGGCGACAATCGTATCGCCGAGATAGGCATATCTCCTGCGGCTGCCGCCCAGAATATTGATGCACATAATCTCCCGCGCCCCGGAATTATCCGCAACCTTTAGCCTGCTGTTCATCTGAATCATGTTTGTTTCACCAAAATCCTAGCTAGTTATCTCTTCCGGTTTAATCTCGGCAACTTTACCCTTGACTGTTATTTCTACCACCCGCCATCTCTTGAGCTTGGAAGTGGGGCGGGTCTCTTCGAGTTTCACCGTATCGCCGACTTTACACTCGTTCTTTTCATCGTGAGCATAGTATTTAACCACCCTCCGGATGGTCTTCTTATAAAGCGGGTGGCGCTTGGTTGTATCGACGGCGACGATGACTGTCTTGTCCATCGTATCGCCCACAACCTTGCCGAACCTGATTTTACGTTTTGTTTCCATTATTTACTGTCCTATCTGATTCCCAGCTCTTTTTCCGATAAAAGCGTTTTCAGGCGGGCAATCTTTCTCCTTACCCTTCTCACCTCGCGGTGGTTGGCCAGCTGCTTGGTGGAGACGCGAAGGCGGAGGTTAAACAGCTCCTGGTGCGATTCTTCCAGCTCTTTGTTCAGGTTTGCAGCACTCATATTTCTGTATTCTTTCAGGTCTGGCACTTTAACTCCTTATTTCGCCTCGCCGCTGCTTTGCGTCGCGTAAGCTTCTCTTTGAATGAAACGACTTTTCAGCGGCAGTTTATGCGCGGCCAGCCGTATGGCGTCTTTGGCTACCTTTTCACCTACCCCGGCCATTTCAAACATGACCCGGCCGGTCTTAACGACGGCTACCCAGTGGTCCGGCAGTCCCTTGCCGCTTCCCATACGTGTTTCCGCCGGTTTTTTGGTGGCCGGTTTATCCGGAAAAATGCGTATCCATACCTTGCCGCCGCGGCGGATATGGCGCGTGATGGCGCGCCGCGCCGCTTCTATCTGCGCGCTGGTCACCCATGCCGATTCCAGCGCCTGCAGCCCGTATTCCCCGAAGCTGACCGTATTGCCGGAATTGGCTATCCCGGTACGACTGCCCCTTTGAGCCTTGCGGTATTTAACTCGTTTAGGCTGCTGCATCCTTTGCCTCTTTCTTACTCTTGGCTACAGTCTTGGTTTTCTTGGATGTTTCCTTTTCTGTTTTAGCGGCAGCTGCTTTCTTCTGCGGTTTCTTGGCTGGCGCTTTTTCCTTTTCTGTTTTTTCTGCCTTAGCTTTTGTTTTTGTCTTTTGTGCTTTAATCTCCGTAGCCTTTGCCTTGGGTGCTTTCGCCTTGGTTACTTTAGCTGCCGGTTCCTTCGTCTCCGCTTTTTTAATTGCTTTTTTGGCTTTTGGTTTAGCCGGCTTTGCCTCTGCTTTGGCAGGGGCTGCTTTAGTCGGTTTTGCCGGTTTTTCTTCTACCTCTGCGGCAGCAGCCTTTTTAGCCGGCTTTGCCTCTGCTTTGGCAGGGGCTGCTTTGGCCGGTTTTGCCGGTTTTTCTTTTACCTCTGCGGCAGCGACCTCTTTAGCAGGTTTTTCTTCAGCTACAGCGGCTTCTTTCTCCGCTGCTTCAGTCGGTTTTTCCTCTGCTGACGGGGCTTCGGTTGTCTCAGCCTCTTCTTCGGCAGGTTTTTCTTCGACTTCGGCTATCTTCAATTCGGGCAGTATCTGCCCTTTGTAAATCCAGACTTTTACCCCGATGCGGCCCAGCGTGGTATGCGCCTCGGTAAAACCATAATCGACATCGGCCCGCAGCGTATGGAGAGGCACTTGCCCCTCGTGGAGCGTCTGGCGGCGGGCGATTTCCGCATTTGCCAGCCTGCCGGCGGCGCTTATTTTTATGCCTTTGGCGCCCGACTGCATGGTGCGGAAGATAGCTTGTTTCATGGCACGCCGGTAAGCTACCCGCCGCTCTATCTGTTCCGCCACCGATTTTGCCACCAGGTAGGCGTCCAGTTCCGGCTGGCGTATCTCCTGTATATTCAGGCGTATCTTCTTCCCGATAAGCCCTTCCAGGAACTGCCTCATCTCATCGACGCGCTGGCCGCCCCTCCCGATTACAATGCCGGGTCGGGCGGTATATAGGGTGATAGTTATGTCCTTGGCCTGCCGGTCGATTTCTATCAGTGAAATAGCGGCGTCGGGATACTTGGACATGATTGTTTTACGGAGTTTGTTGTCCTCTTGGACGAACTCGGCGTAATGAGTCTCGCTGTACCATTTGGACTTCCAGTCTCTGATGACTCCGATTCTGAACCCTATCGGGTGAACTTTATGTCCCAATTAACCCTCCTGTTCCGCAACTATCACTGTGATGTGGCTGGAATGTTTACGTATGGGATTTGCCCTTCCCCTCGACCGCGGCCGGAAGCGTCGTAAGCTCGGGGCGACATCCACGTATATTTTCGTTATTTTAAGGTCGGCGGGGTCGAGTTGATAGTTGTTTTCCGCGTTCGCCACGGCTGATTTCACTATCTTGGCAAGGTATTTTGCCTTTGGCGTGCGTGTGTACTGGAGCAGGTTTAGTGCCTCGTCGACCCTTTTGCCCCGCACCATGTCCGCCAGCGGGCGTACCTTGCCGGCTGGCAATCCGGTGTCTTTCGCTGTAGCTTTAACTTCCATGTAATTTATACCTTATCCCGGTTTACTCTTTATCCGCTCTAGTCCCGTGTCCCCTGAACATGCGGGTCGGGGCGAACTCGCCCAGCTTGTGGCCTACCATGTTTTCGTTGATATAAATGGGCACGTGCCTCCGTCCGTCATGCACGCCGATGGTAAGCCCTACCATCTGCGGCAGTATGGTGGAACCCCTGGCCCACGTTTTTATGACTGTCTTCTGACCGGAACGTATCGCGGCGTCCACCTTTTTTATAAGCTTTTCGTCAACTGCCGGTCCTTTTTTAATTGATCTTGACATTTCTCCTCTTTAGATAGCTATTTGCCCCTGCGCTTGACAATCATTTTATCGGAAGCCTTCGGCTTGCGTGTCTTGTAGCCGAGGGCCGGTTTGCCCCAGGGCGTCTTCGGGCCGGGCAGACCCACCGGTGAGCGCCCCTCACCCCCTCCGTGGGGATGGTCGCGCGGGCTCATGGCGGAACCTCTAACGGTTGGCCGCCGCCCCATGTGGCGATTGCGACCGGCCTTGCCCAGACTGACGGTCTGGTGCTCCAGGTTGCCTATCTGCCCGATGGTAGCGATGCAGTCGCTAAGGATGCGGCGGATTTCACCTGAAGGCAGCTTTATCAGGACATACTCGCCTTCCTTGACCATTAGTTGCGCCGAGCCTCCGGCGCTGCGTACCAGCTGGCCTCCTCTGCCTTTCTGCACCTCGATGTTGTGTATCTCGATGCCCGTGGGCATATTTTTCATGGGCATTGAGTTGCCCGGCTTAATTTCAGCGTTGTTGCCGGATAATATCGTGTCGCCTACCTTTAGACCCACCGGAGCGATGATGTAGCGTTTTTCTCCGTCCACGTAGTATATCAGGGCGATGCGTGCCGTTCGGTTAGGGTCGTATTCTATGGCCGCGACCTTGCCCGGAATATCGAATTTATTACGTTTGAAATCGATAATCCGCAGTTTTCTCTTTGCCCCGCCGCCCCGGTGGCGCACGGTGATTTTACCGCGGAAGTTGCGCCCGGCTTTGCTTTTCTTGGCCACCACCAGCGACTTCTCCGGCTTGGTCTTCGTAATCTCATCGAAAGTATAGCCGGTCATGTTCCGTCGGCCTGGAGAGGTTGGTTTATATACTTTTATAGCCACCTGGCTTCCCCTTTCATCCTAAACACCTTCAAAGTACTCGATTTTATCGCCCGGCTGCAGGGTGACAATCGCTTTTTTCCAGGGACTGGAACGCACGATGCGGCGTCCCATCTTCTTGGTCTTGCCCTGCATGGTGACCACGTTAACTCCCGTGACCTTTACTTTAAATGCCTTTTCCACGGCGTCTTTTATCATCATCTTATTGGCGCCGTTGGCAATTTCAAAGGCGTATTTATTCAAAGCCTGCAGCGCTGTGCTCTTTTCTGTAATCAGCGGCCGGCGCAGCACCTCAAACAGATGCATCTTTCCCCCCTTGTTTCGCCCCGTTGCCCCACAGCTCTTCCGCCTTGTGTACCGCATCTTCGGTCATCAGCAGCGTTTTATGTGACAGGATATCCAGAATGTTTAGCACGCTGGCCGGGGTTGTGGTGATTTCCGGTATATTCCGCGATGACAGGATGACGTTTCCCTCTGACTTTTGTGTCACGATGAGGGCGGAGGAATCAATCCCCAGCGCCGCCAGTGTTGCTATCATTTTCTTGGTCTTAGCCTCCTTGAAATCAAAGGCATCGATTATTTTCAAATCGCCCTCCCCCGCTTTAGAGGAAAGGACGCACCGCAAGGCCAGGTGGCGTATTTTCTTGGGTATCGCCTGCCGGTAGTCCCGCGGTTTTGGCCCGAAGGTAACTCCCCCGCCTCTCCGCGTCGGCGATTTTTTACTGCCGGCCCGGGCGTAGCCCGTGCCCTTCTGCCGGTAGAGTTTCTTCGTGCTGCCGGCCACCTCGCCGCGGGTCTTGGCCGAAGCCGTTCCCTGACGGGCGTTGGCCCGCAGACCCACCATTACCTGGTGGACAACGGCCTCGTTAAACGGCACGCCGAAGACTTTGTCGCTTATTTCTATCTTCCGGACTTCCTCTCCGGAGAGGTTGTAAACCGGGACCTTCACCTTACTTCTTCTCCCTCTTGGACTTCTTTATCATTACCAGTCCGTTGGTCATGCCGGGCACCGCGCCTTTTACCAGCAGGAGGTTGCGGGAGGGGTCGGCCTCGTAAACCTCCAGGTTGCTAACCGTAACGCGCTCGCTTCCCATGTGGCCTGCCATGCGCAGTCCTTTGAGGACGCGACCCGGGCTGGAGGTGGAGCCTATGGAACCGGGGGCGCGCCACCTGTCCGACTGGCCGTGGGTCTTGGGGCCGCCCTTGAAATGATGGCGTTTCACCACTCCGGCAAAGCCCTTGCCCTTCGATATTCCGGAAACATCGATGATATCCCCGGCTTTGAACAGACTGACGTCTATTTTCTGGCCCTCTTCCAGTTCCGGGCTGTTATCCAGCCTGAATTCACGCAGGTACTTGAACTTGACCGGCCCTTTATCTTTGCCCTTGCCTTTCTTGCCGCCGGTCTTTGCCTGCTTCACCTCGCCGAACCCCAGCTTAGCGGCGCTGTAGCCGTCCTTTTCCATGGTTTTTACCTGCATCACCGTGCAGGGACCGGCTTCGATAGCCGTGACGGCCTCGCTCTTACCGCTCTTGTCATATACCTGGGTCATGCCCAGCTTTTTACCCATAATTCCTAAAGTCATGACTTCACCATTCAAAAATTACAGCTTGATATCTATTTCCACCCCGGAGGGCAGGTTCAACTTGGTCAGCGCGTCGATTGTTTTGGACGTCGTCTCGATGATATCGATAAGGCGTTTGTGGGTCCTGATTTCAAACTGCTCCTGCGAGTCCTTGTCGATAAACGGGGAGCGAATGACGCTGAATTTCTGGATATGCGTTGGCAGTGGGACCGGTCCCACCGCCACCGCTCCGGTGCTTTCCACTGCTTCCAGGATTTGCCGCGCCGACAGGTCGACTACCTTGTGGTCGTATCCCTTTAGCTTAATGCGGATTTTCTGTTTAGCCATATTTCTTGCCTACAGCCTTTTCTATAATTTCGTCCGCTTTTTCCTGCGGGAGTTTCTCGTAGCTATGGAATTCCAGCGAGTGCGTCGCACGTCCCTGGGTCAGCGACCGCAGGCTCGTGGCGTACCCGAAGGACTCCGCCATGGGAATCAGGCAGTGTATAACGAAGGTGTCTCCCTGGGGGTCTATCTTGCCGATGTGCCCCCGCCTTGAATTGAGGTCGCCGATGACGTCCCCGAGGAACTGCTCCGGCGTCACTACTTCCAGTTTCATTATCGGCTCAAGTAAGACGGGCTTGCCTTTCTGAATGCCGTCTTTTAGAGCAATCGAACCGGCCATTTTAAAAGCCAGTTCGGAAGAATCTACATCATGGTAGCTGCCGTCGTAGAGGGTGGCTTTGATATCAACCACCGGATAGCCCGCCACCACGCCGGTCTCCATGGCTTCCTGGATGCCGGACTTGACCGGCGGGATAAACTGCCGCGGTATCGCCGCGCCCTTGATGGAATCTACGAACTCGTAGCCCTTGCCGCGCGGCTGCGGCTCGAATGTCACGTTGACCACGCCATACTGGCCGTGGCCGCCGCTCTGCCTCACGAATCTGCCTTCCACCTTGACCGGCTCGGTAATAGTCTCTTTATAGGATACGCGCGGTCGGCCTACTTTAACGCCGACGTTGAATTCGCGGATAAGTCGGCTGGTGAGGACTTCCAGGTGAAGCTCGCCCATGCCGGATATAATGGTCTGGCCGGTCTCATCATTATAAGTAACCTTAAAAGTGGGGTCTTCTTCGGTGAGTTTGAGCAGGGCTTCGCCCATTTTCTCCTGGTCGGCCCTGGTCATAGGCTCGACGGCAACGGATATTACGGGTTCGGGGAAGCTAATGGATTCGAGAAGAATAGCTTTGGATGGTTCGCAGAGTGTATCGCCGGTAAAGGTGTTCTTGAGTCCCAGTGTAGCCACGATGGCGCCGGTATCGGCGTAGGTAATGTCCTCGCGGTGATTGGCATGCATCAGAAGCAGTCTCCCGATGCGTTCCGGCCTCTCGCGGATGGGATTATAGACCTGTGCCCCCACCTTTACCCTGCCGGAATAGACTCTAAAATAGACCAGCCTCCCCACGAAGGGGTCGGTGACCACTTTAAAAGCCAGCGCGGAAAATGGGGCGTCATCGCTGGCTTCACGGGTGACTTTATTGCCTGTCCTGGTCTCGGTGCCCTCTACCGGCGGGACTTCCAGCGGCGAGGGAAGATAGTCCACGACGGCATCGAGGAGCTTTTGCATGCCCATGTTTTTCAGGGCGCTGCCGCAAAGAACGGGCACGCCTTTGATATTAAGGGTTACCCTTCTCACGGCTTTTCTTAATTCTTCCGGCTCTACATGGTGCCCTTCTATAAAGGCTATCATTAATGCATCGTCATGTTCGGCGATTTTTCCAATTAAATGCTGTCGGGCTTCGTTAACCCTGTCGATTTCATCGTCGGGAATCGGCATTTCTTCCGGCCCTGCGTCCGGGTCGTTGTTGTAACGCCACGCTTTATTCTCGACTAAATCGACCACTCCGTAAAAATTCTCCTCGGAACCTAAAGGAAGCTGTATCGGCAGGGGATTGGCCTGCAGGCGAGTTTCTATCATGGAGACCGTCCGGTCGAAGCTGGCGCCGACGCGGTCCATTTTGTTGACATAACATATACGCGGAACTTTATACCTGTCCGCCTGTCGCCAGACCGTCTCCGACTGTGCTTCGACGCCGGATACGGCGTCAAAAACAACTACGCCGCCATCAAGGACTCTTAAGCTGCGCTCGACTTCAGCGGTGAAATCTACGTGTCCCGGCGTATCGATGATATTGATGCGGTGCTCGCGCCAGTAGCACGTCGTGGCCGCAGCTGTAATCGTAATGCCGCGTTCCCGCTCCTGGTCCATCCAGTCCATGACCGCGGTGCCCTCGTGCACCTCGCCCAGTTTGTAGGTACGGCCGGTGTAATAAAGTATCCTCTCGGTGACGGTCGTCTTGCCGGCATCGATATGGGCTATAATGCCGATGTTCCGAATATCTTCCAGAGGAAAATCCCTGGACACTTTATTCTCTCCTGCTGCCATTTTATTGTTTTTTAATTTAACACTGCTAGTAATCACCAGTTCTCTTTACCACCTGTAATGCGCAAAGGCACGGTTTGCCTCGGCCATTCTATGCGTATCTTCTCGTTTTTTAATTGTGGTGCCTTGTCCCTGGAAGGCCTCGGTAAGCTCATCGGCCAGCTTTTCATGCATTGCCTTGCCTTTTCTTGCCCGTGCCGACTTTATCAGCCAGGTAAGAGCCAGGAAAAGCCCCCGGTCGGGCATAACCTCGACCGGTACCTGGTAGGTAGCGCCGCCAACGCGCCTCGGCTTGACCTGGAGTAAGGGCGTGGCGTTTTTTACTGCCTGTTCCAGCGCCGTCACCGGGTCTTTGGAGACCTGCTGGCCTAGCTTCTCTAGAGCGTTGTAAACTATTTTCTCCGCGGTTCTTTTCTTGCCGCGCTCCATCACTTTCACAATCAGCCTTGATACCGTAATGCTGCGGTATTTGGCGTCGGGTATTATCTCCCTTTTCTCTGCTCTTGCTCTTCTGGCCATACTAGTTCCTCTTAATCTTCAGCTTCCGCTTCGACAGCCTTCGCTTTGCCTTTCTTGGCGCCGTACTTGCTGCGGCCTTGCTTCCTGTTAGCTACGCCGGTCGTATCCATCGTCCCTCGGATGATGTGGTAGCGTACGCCGGGCAGGTCCGGTACGCGCCCGCCCCGGACTAATACCACCGAGTGCTCCTGCAATTCGTGGCCTTCTCCGGGAATGTAGGCGGTCACCTCGACATGATTGGTCAGCCGCACCTTGGCTATCTTGCGCAGGGCGGAGTTGGGCTTCTTGGGAGTAGTCGTCTTGACCTGTACGCAAACGCCCCGTTTTTGCGGTGAACTCTTGCCCCTAGTCATACGGTTCTTGAGCGAGTTGTAAGTAAACCTTAGTGCTGGTGTCTTGTCCTTGGTAACAGATTTTTTACGCCCTTTTCTGACCAGTTGATTAATCGTTGGCATTTACTTTTTCTGCCCCCCTTACAACTATAATGGATGAGCTAACGCCCATCCATTGCGAATTCTTGTAATGTGATAGAAAGAGGTTGTTCAGCTCAATCTATCTACTTTTACTGAATTCTTCAGTACCAAACATTAAATGTAACATATCTTGATACTGTCTGTCAACATCTTCACATAGTAATTATTTACATAATTTATTAGTAATTCTATTGTAGGTAAATAGATCATACTGATTATGTTAGGAAATCTACTCTTAATGTTATTGCAATACACGATTAGTAAAGGTAAAATTACATAAATGATAAAGGTCAAAGTGGAACTCGGTAAAAACAGCTATGAAATATCCGTCGGGTCTGACCTTCTGCCGCGGGTAGGACTGTGGCTCAAGGAGAAGAATTTCTCCGGCAATGCCGTTATTATCACGGATACAACCGTCAGGGGACTTTATGCCGATGCGCTGGAACGCGGCCTGTCTGCTGCCGGCTTTAAGGTAACCGTTCTGGAAATGCCCCCGGGCGAGGAGCAAAAGACTCTGGCTAATGCCGGCCGACTCTACCAGAGAATGGCAGAGGTTTTTACTGAGAGGACTTCTCCCGTGATGGCGCTGGGCGGGGGCGTTATCGGCGACCTGGCAGGGTTTGTCGCCGCTACCTATATGCGCGGTGTCCCCCTGGTTCAGGTACCGACCACGCTGCTGGCTATGGCTGATAGCAGTATCGGCGGCAAGACAGCCGTCGACCACCTCAATTTAAAAAACATGGTCGGAGCTTTTTACCAGCCCGCCATGGTTGTCGCTGACCTGGATACTCTCAAGACCCTCCCCAGGGAAGAGCTTGTCAACGGCATGGCGGAGATTATCAAGTGTGCTGCTATCAAAGACCGGGGATTATTCGATTTCCTCGAGGAAAATATGGATGCGGCTGTGCAGCTGGATACGACGGTGCTGGAAAATATCCTTGAGAAAAACGTGCGTATCAAGGCATCTGTCGTGGAAGCTGACGAAAAGGAGTCGGATTCTAGGAGAATACTGAACTTCGGCCATACGGTCGGGCATGCTGTTGAGGCCGTCACCGACTTCCAAATTAAGCACGGTCAGGCGGTAGCTATGGGCATGGTTGCGGCGGCTAAAATATCCTGTCGCCTTGATATGCTTAATGAAGAAGACGCTATGAAGCTGGAAGCGGTTATCGGCCAGGCAGGACTGCCCGTGAAGCTGCCTGAACTTAACCGCGACGAAAAGGAAAAACTGCTCGACCTTATCAAGCACGATAAAAAAGTCCGCGATGGTAAAATAATTTTCGTGCTGCTGAAGTCGCTCGGTAATGCTGTTGTCAGTGATAAAGTTACTGCCGGGCTTATCGGGGAGGTGTTGTTTGGCTGGCAATCCGCCTAGAATCTGCGCTGCTGTTGTAAACACTGATGTTGGCGCTCTGGAAGGTGTCGAGCCGCTGGTCGACCTTTATGAAGTGCGTATCGACCTCATAGGGAAGCGCTGGCGTGATGTGGCGGCGCGTCTTAAAAAGCCGTGGATAGCCTGCAACCGCCGGACTGAAGAGGGCGGGAAGTGGGACGGCAGTGATGCAGCCAGAATCAAGGAACTCCGCAGCGCTGTGGAACTCGGGGCGGATATTATTGATATTGAACTGGCTACGCCGGACGCTGCCGGAATAGTCGATGAAATCAAGGGCACGGCGGAATGCATAGTGTCCTATCATGATGTTAAGGGCACCCCGCCCTTGGACAGGCTGCGCCAGGTAGTTATCAACCAGCTGGCGGCTGGCGCCGGCATCTGTAAGGTCATTACCACCGCCCGTAATTACGCTGATAACTTAGCCGTGCTTCAGTTAATAGCTGAATTTACAGAGACAAATATCATCTCCTTCGCCATGGGTGCGGAGGGGCAGTTATCCAGGGTGCTCTGCCCGCTGGTGGGAGGCTACCTGACCTATGCCTCGGTTAGTGAGGGTAGAGAATCGGCGGCAGGACAGATAACCGCAAAGGATTTAAGAGATATTTACAGGATGCTGAACAGGTGATTATATGCTAGCGGACAAGCAGGATGCCTTCGGGCATGAGATTTACGATTATTTTAAGGGCGAAGATCGCCGGCCGTTTACGGAAATCGTCGAGAGAGACGATAGATATATTGATCACTCGGGCGGCCCGGCGATGTATTTTAGCGAATATAAAAAATGGCCCTCGTTTGAAAAAAAGGCGATGCGGTACGCCCGCGGCAGGGTGCTGGATATCGGCTGTGGTGCCGGACGTTGTTCGCTTTATTTGCAGGGCAAAGGCATGGATGTCGTCGGCATCGACAACTCACCTCTGGTAATAGAGGTGTGTAAACAGCGAGGACTCAAAGATGCTCGGGTGGTGTCCATAAGCGAAATCGGTCCCGGACTGGGTACCTTTGATACGGTTATCATGATGGGCAATAACTTCGGCCTGTTCGGTAGTTTTAAGGGCGCCAGGCGCTTGCTGAAGAAGATGGAAAAGATAACCTCCCCGCAAGCCAGGATTATCGCCGAGACAAATGATGCCTACAAAACGGATAACCCCGACCACTTGAGCTATCATCAGTATAACAAACAAAGAGGCAGGATGGTTGGACAGGTTAGAATAAGAGTAAGGTACAAGAAATATATTACCCCTTACTTTGATTATCTCATGGTCTCCAGAGAGGAAATGAAAAACATCCTTGAAGATACAGGTTGGAAGGTGGAGAAATATATCGATTCTGGAAACTCCCTGTATATAGCCATAATAACTAAAAAGAAAAGGTGAAAATGACAGTCTCCGGCAAAACTAAAATATGTGCCATCATCGGCGACCCTGTGGAACATACGATGTCCCCGGCGATGCATAATGCCGCCTTTCAAAAAATGGGACTGGACTATCTTTATATACCTTTCCGCGTCGCGCCGGAGCAGTTGCCGCAGGCGGTGGCCGGTCTAAAGTCCCTGAACGTGGCCGGCTTTAACGTTACTATCCCCCACAAGGTTGCGGTCATGCCCCTGCTTGACAGCCTCGACCCGCTGGTGGAGAAAATCGGAGCCGTCAACACTGTGGTCAATGAAGACGGGAAATTGCGGGGCTACAATACCGACGCCGAAGGTTTTTACCGTGTCTTGCTGGAGCAGGGTTTCAGTCTGCAGGGTAAAAACGTCGTTCTGCTGGGCGCCGGCGGCGCCGCCCGGGCCCTCGCCTACATCTTGGCGGAAAAAGGCGCCCGACTGACTATTCTGAATCGACGGCAGGAGCTGGACTGGGCGGAAAATATCGCTCGATTTATCCTTGACGACCTTAATAAGGAAGTGAAGGTCTTTGAACTTGGCAATATCTCTAAGGCGCTCCCTGGTGCCGACCTCCTGGTTAATGCCACCAGCGTGGGTATGTCCCCGGCGGATAATGCCAGCCCCGTCCCCGCCCCATTACTGGAAAAAGTCCCGGTGGTCTTTGATATCGTTTATAATCCGCTTAAAACCAGGCTCCTCAAGGAAGCCGCGGCCGCCGGCGCGCAGACTATCAGCGGCATCGATATGCTCGCCTGGCAGGGTGCGCTGTCTTTCGAGAAATGGACGGGGAAATCTGCACCGGTCGACCTTATGCGGCAGGAAGCTGTAAAAATGCTGGAGTGTCATGAAGACTAGCATCGCCCTAATCGGCTTTATGGGTACGGGCAAGACGGCCGTGGGCAGAGCGCTGGCGCAAAAACTCGGTAAAAAGTTCGTCGAACTGGATGCCCTGATTGAAAAAAAGGCCGGTATGCCTATCCCGGAGATATTCCGCCGCGACGGCGAGGTACGCTTCCGGGAGCTTGAAATAGAGGCTGTAAGTGAAATATCGAATCAAAAGAATGTCGTTATCGCTTGCGGTGGCGGCGTCGTTCTTAATACAATAAACATTGAACGCTTGAGAAAGGAAAGCGTTATAATATGCCTGACGGCTTCGCCGTCGGTAATTTTAAAGCGTACGGCGTTTGATAAGGATGGCCGGCCGCTGCTGAATGTGGCCGACCGCGCGCAGGAGATTAAAAAACTGCTTGAGTTGCGTCGCCCCTTTTATAA
>JAFGHK010000086.1 GCA_016930185.1 Dehalococcoidales bacterium
CTCGACTGGCTAAAAAAGGAATCATGGCCAAGGTATATTTCCACCCGGTCCACCTCACCCATTTCTACCAGAATACACTAAAGTACAACTGCTCTTTACCGGTTACCGATAAGGTTTCCGGGCAGATTTTAACCTTACCGATGTATCCATCGCTCACCGAAGATGAGATATGCTATATTACGGATGAAGTTGCCGCTTTTTTCAACGGAGAATAAGAGGGTAAACAAGTGAAAAACATATTTCAAGGTAAGAAAATACTGATTACCGGCGGTACCGGTTCCATCGGCAGTGAAATAGTCCGGAAGATTCTGAAATACAAGCCGGAGGTTGTCAGGATTTTCAGCAACGATGAGGAAGCTCTTTATAGCCTGGGGCAGGATTTGCTTCACTATCCCAACGTAAGATTTTTAGTAGGGGATGTAAGAGACGAAGAGCGACTCGCGATGGCGGTGGAGGGCATAGATTTTATCTTCCATGCCGCCGCCCTAAAGCATGTCCCTCTCTCCGAATACAATCCCTTTGAGGCGGTCAAGACAAATGTGATCGGCACCCAGAACGTCATCGAGGTGGCGAGGAGGGCCGGGGTCAAGAAGCTGATAAACATAAGCACGGATAAAGCCGTCAATCCGGTTAGCGTTATGGGAGCTACCAAGCTTCTCTGTGAGCGGTTAACGGTTTCTGCTAACTCCTATTCACAAAGGACAATTTTTTCTTCGGTAAGGTTCGGCAACGTCATCGGCTCCCGGGGTTCGGTCATCCCGTTCTTTGCCGAACAAATCAAGAAAGGAGGGCCGGTCACTATCACCAACGACAAGATGACGCGTTTCGTTATACTGCCGGATCAGGCGATTAACCTGCTCTTCACCGCAACCGCGATGTCTCAAGGCGGGGAAATCTTCATATTGAAGATGCCAAGCCTGAAGATTATCGACCTGGCTAAAGCTATGATCGATGAGCTGGCACCCAAATACGGACACAAGCCCTCACAAATAAAAATAAAGGCCATAGGGGCCAGAGCCAGGGAAAAAATCTATGAAGAGTTGATAACGGAAGAAGAAGCCATGCATGCTCAAGAGACGGAAGAAATGTTTATTGTCCTGCCGCATATTGAGTCTTCTGAATCCCCTGCTGCCGCCCGTAGCTATCCGGGGAGCGCACCGGCCCGCCCTGCTCAATATACATCTGAAGAGAGTCAACTTCTAACTCAAGAAGAAATTAAGGCGATGCTGCGAGAGAATTTCTCCAAATACACATTGTAATTATATAATGGCTTTAAAGACCTAAGTCTGCCAGGTACATTATGGTGAAAAAGAAAAAGAATGCAGATTCTAAACAGCTAGATTTCAAATTAATCTGGTTTTTTCTGAAGCCATACAAACTACAAATATTCGGCCTGTTTATTTTATCAGTCATAATTGGCTTTCTGGAAGCGGCAACTGTCGCCGCAATTTACCCCATCGTAAGCTTAGGCATGGATATGGGGTCGGGGCCGAGTAATTTTCTGCTTTCGATGATTGAAAAAATAGCAGAGATATTCCCTCTGGAGGATGTATTCATATCCTATTGTCTTCTGATTATAATACTGGTGATTTTAGGTTTCCTGGTTAAAGCAGTTAACACGTGGTTTTCGGCTTATATGAGCAGTAATGCCGTGAGGGTAGTTAAGGAACGGCTTTTCCGTAAGCAACTCGCGGCTGATTACCAGTATTTCTTGGATGAAAAGCAGGGGAGTTTGATTTATACGACTACAACAGCCACCAGTGATGTTTGGTTCCTGGTCACTTCAGTAGCTGAGATTCTATCACAAATAATATTGATGGTCTCGGTTTCTATCCTGCTGTTTTCCATGAGTTGGAAAGGAGCATTACTGGTAGTATTCGTAGGGGTAGTGTATTACTTTGCAAGCCAATACATCGGAATTAAGGTCTCCTATGCTACCGGCAAAGGTAGAGCGGAAACATCGACAACCGAGCATATAATATTAAATGAGGTCTTTAATGGAATTAAACAGATAAAAGTTTACCTGACCGAGGGTCGATGGTTAGAGAGATTTGAAAACACACTACGCAGATATTACGCCTATCTAAGAAAAGATAAAATATGGGGAGAAAATATAGGCCACAGTCTCTGGCTGGTGTTCTTTATGGGTATTATCATTATAGCCGTGATATTAAGGATTCAAAGTCCGACAGGCCTTACTTCTTTATTCCCTCTCTTCGGTACATTTGCCTTCGCCGCGCTGAGATTATTAGGTCCTATCACCAACTTTGGTAAGCTAAGGATGCTAATTATGGGAGCACTACCTAATGCCGAGTTAGTCTATAACACACTAAATAGAGAGTTTAAGAAAATCAAAGAAGGGGATAAGGAATTAAAGTCATTTACCCATAATATGCAGTTTGACCATGTTTCTTTTACCCACAAAGGCCGCAAAACCACTATTAAGGATGTTTCTATAACTCTGGAAAAGGGCGAGACTACGGCTATTGTCGGGGCATCTGGAGCCGGGAAAACGACTATCATCGACCTGTTACTTCGCTTGTTCGACCCGGACAAAGGTCAGATTAATATTGATGGTGTCAATCTCAAGGAATATAAACTATCATCCTGGTTAAGCAGAATAGGACTGGTCAGTCAAGACACCTTTATCATTCACGATTCGGTCAAAAATAATATTACCTTTGGTGTAGAGGGGTATTCCGAAGAACAGATTATCCAGGCGGCCAAAAGTGCCAATGTTCATGACTTTATCATTGAATTCCCCCAGGGATACGATACTATTGTCGGTGAAAGGGGCACGAAGCTTTCCGGCGGGCAAATGCAAAGAATCGCTATTGCCAGGGCCATTATGAAAAAACCGGATATATTGATTCTTGATGAAGCGACCAGTGCTCTTGACAATGTGTCGCAGGCACTGGTTCAGGAAGCTATTAACAAATTATCAAAGGACCGTACCGTGGTTGTGGTCGCCCACAGGCTTTCCACCATAATTGGTGCCGATAAAATAGTAGTGCTGGAAAACGGCCGGGTTATGGAAGAGGGGACACACGGCGAGTTGATGATGAAAAAGGGTGTATACTGGAACTTATACAAGAGCCAGGAAAGCACATAACTGTGAAGATAGTAAGAAAATTTATGGAATAACTGATAAAGTAATTAAGCTAATATATTATCAGCAACTTTTTTCAATAACTCATCCGTGTTTCTGGTGGAGACGGGGGAGAGTCGAACTCCCCGTCCAAAAGAAGCTGTCCAGGACATCCTACAAGCTTAGTCAGCTCTTTAATCTTACCGGTCCCGCCTCAACTGACCGAGTCGGGTCCGGCCAGCCGATTAATCTTTCGCCGCTTCCATCGGCGTTAAAGCGACGGCACCCCGGCTTTTCGGCACCTAATCCTAACCCGTCGGGGTGGGGTCAGGTTAGATGGCAACCTATATTAGGCTGCAACCATTTCTGGTTCTGCGTTTGTTTTTTGCCACCAGTTTAAGGAGGGAGCGGCACCTCCGCTTGCAGTCCTGTAACACACCTCCCCTGTCGAAACCACGCGTCCCCGTTAATCAATACTCCAATATATATTTTACCGCGTTTTCATCGTCCTTGCCAGTTCCCGGTCGGACTCGCGGCGGTGTATAGCATCCCTCTTGTCATAGAGCTTCTTACCCTTGCCCATGGCGATTTCCACCTTAGCGATACTGCCCTTGAGATACAGCCTGGTCGCCACCAGCGTAAGGCCTTTCTCGGCTATTTTGCTGGTGAGATTGCGGATTTCCTTCTTATGCAGCAGCAGCTTGCGGGGGCGGGTCGGCTCATGGCTCATGTAGCTGCTGGCCTCGTAGCGGGCGATATGGGCGTTATAAAGCCACAGCTCGCCGCGTTCGGGACGCACGTAGGCATCAGCAAGGCTGACCCTGCCCTGCCGTACGCTCTTTATCTCCGAGCCGGTGAGAGCGATGCCCGCCTCGACGCCGTCGCCGATAAAATAATTATGATAGGCCTTTTTATTGGTAGCGATGTTTTTGATAACCATATCCACTAAATTTTACCATAACGGGGAAACATAAAAATTGCATGACCTTTTTACTTAGGAAAAGCTGACAAAAATCCGTTTACAATTTTGCCGCTGCCCCCTTATAATCATGGTAGTAGGTTATGGACTGTTGCCCGCCGCACTTTAAAAATTAACACGCTAAAAAGGAAAAACAAATAAAAATGCCGGAACGAATCGAGCCTGAAATGATGAAACAAATCAAAAAACGAATCCTGATTTTAGCTACAAAACAGGTCGGTTCAGCTACAAATAAAAAAATTTTAAAACGCTGTTTTTACAAAACGAATCAAAGCTGCTGCCAGTAACCTGCCCTATTCCACGGTAACGGTCTTGGCGAGGTTGCGGGGGAAGTCGATTGGGCAGCCGCGCTCCTTGGCCACGAAGTAAGCCAGCAGCTGCAGGACTACGATATTCACCACCGGCGAAAACAGGGGGTCCACCCGGGGCACGGTTATAACATAGTCCGCCAGGTCCGGCATGACGTTATCATCTTCATTAGTCAGGGCAAAAACCGGCGAGCGCCGGGCCTTGATTTCCTTGATACTGGTGATGATAGGCTCATAGGTGTTGTCCTGCGTTACCACAGCCACTACCGGCGTTTTCTCCCCGAGCAGGGCAAAGGGTCCGTGCTTGAGCTCGCCGGCGGCATAGCCTTCGGCGTGGATATAAGAGATTTCCTTGAGTTTCAGGGCGCCTTCCAGAGCGACGGGGTAATTGATGCCCTTGCCTACGTAGAACACGTTATCGAACGCGGCCAGCTTTTTAGCTAATGCAGCGATTTCAGCCTCATTATCCAGAATCTGCTGGACTTTTACCGGTAGTTGCCGCAGTTCCATTACCAGTTCGTCGAGTCGGGCGGCATCAACGCCGGCATAGGGCAAAGCCAGCCAGTAAAGGGCGATAAGCTGGCCGATGAAGGTCTTGGTGGCGGCCACGCATATCTCCGGTCCTGCCCGCGTGTAGAGCGTTTTATCGGAGGCGCGTGTGACGCTGCTGCCGACCACGTTGGTGACGGCGATAACGCGGTTGCCGTTAGCTTTAAGTCGTTTTATGGCCTTGAGAACGTCCAGCGTCTCGCCGGACTGGGTGATGACGATGGCCTGGTGGCCCGCCAGAGACCGGCCGCTAAGGCTGAATTCGTCGGCGTGCTCGACCCTCACCGGGACATTTACCAGGTCCTCGATGATGGACTTGCCCACCAGACCGGCGTGATACGAGGTGCCGCAGGCCAGGATTACCATGTTCTCCAGGCTGCCCGCCCCCGCCCCGGCGAGGTCGGCCGCCGGCTCCTCCGCCGAGATATACTCGGTCAGGGTGTCGCGGATGACCCTGGGCTGCTCGTGGATTTCCTTAAGCATGAAATGCTCGTAGCCGCCCTTCTGGGCGTCCTCCATGCTCCAGGTGATTTTATGCACCTCGCGGTCGATAACTTTACCGTTTTGCCTGACTTTAACGTCGCTGGCGGTCACCACGGCGATATCGCCGTCCTCCAGGTAGATGACCCGGCTGGTGTAGTCCAGCAGCGCCGGCACGTCCGAGGCAAAAAAATTCTCGCGGTCGCCGACGCCGATAATGAGCGGACTGTCCTTGCGCGCGGCGATGAGGCGCGGCTCGCCGACCATGAGGGCAATCATCGTATAGGCGCCTTCTAAATCGCCGACCGCCTTCTCCACCGCTTTTTCAAAATCGCCGTCGTAGTATTTTTCAATGAGGTGGGGTATAACCTCGGTGTCCGTTTCCGAGGCCAGGGTATGCCCCTCGGCGGTCAATTGCTCGCGCAGTCGGGCGAAATTATTAATCGTCCCGTTATGGACGACGGCAATTTTACCGGAGCAGTCGCAGTGAGGATGGGCGTTGATTTTTGACGGCTCGCCGTGGGTAGCCCAGCGCGTGTGCCCGATGCCTATACGGCCTTCATGCGACTCTAGAGTCCTGGCCAGCGCCTTGACGCGCACGGCATCTTTAAAGACCTCGATACTCTTGTTAGCAATGGCAATGCCGCAGGAATCATAGCCGCGGTATTCCAGCTTGCTCAAGGCATTCAGCAGGATGGGCTGTGCCTGTTTATCTCCAATATAGCCGACGATGCCGCACATACTATGTCAAATCCTTCATTCTCACCTAATATACCAGACTGCGGTCGGGCAGGCGGCCGCTAATCAGTTTCATGAGCTGCACCTGGCAGTAATTGCCGACGATAGCCCCCGGCTGCGCCGTGACATTACTCTCTATACGGCAGTCTTCGCCCATGATAACACCCACATTTATCAGCGGGCTTTCATCATTAATCCTGATTTCTGTGGGGCCGCCCAAGGCGGTAAAACGTCCCTTGATAACACAGCCCTTATCGATAACGGAGTCGCTGATAAAACAGCCGGGGCCCAGGTTGACGTCGTTGCCGATAACGCTGTTCTTAATCTGGGTAAACGAGGAAATAACCACGTTATCGCCGATACTGGTTGAGGGCATTACGCAGGCATGAGGCCCAATATCGCAGCCGCTGCCGATTACCACCGGTCCGTAGATGCAGGAGCCGGCGCGTACGACCGTGCCGTCGCCGACGATGACCTTGCCCTGCAAAGTCACTCCGTCCTCGATGGTGCCGCCCAGCCCCACCTCGATGTTCTGGAGGATAGCATCATTAAGGCTGATAACGTCCCACGGATAAATAACGTCGAGCCAGGTGCCGTCCGTCTCTAAAGCCTTAACAGAACAGCTTGCCGTTACCATGTTGTTTAATACATCCGGGATATCGAGCACATTATCGATATAGTCGAACACGTCCCGGGAAAACGCATAGATGCCGGTATTGACCAGGTTGCTGCCCGCTTCTTTGGGCTTTTCAACGATTTCTTTTATTTCATCGCCTTTAGTGCCGACCACCCCGTATCTTTCCGGGTTATCAACTCTCTTGACTAGGACGGCATCGGGTTCGATGGCGGAAAAATCGGCGATTGTGTTGGCCTCGATGAGGTTATCGCCGGGCAATACTAAAAATTCATCGCCGACGCTGTCCTTAACCATTGAAAGCGCGTGCGCGGTGCCCAGCTGCTGCGCCTGTTCAACGTAAGTGATTTTTACACCGAGCTGCTCGCCGGAGCCTATGTAGTCGAACACCTGCTCCTTGCGGTATCCGACCACCAGAATGATATCGCGGATGCCGTTCTGGGCCAGCGACTCGATGACGAACTGCAGTATCGGCTTATCGGCGATGGTAATCATCGTCTTGGGCCGGTTAACGGTAAACGGTCTTAGCCTCTGCCCCTCCCCTGCCGCTAAAATTACTGCCTGTTTCATAGACCACCCCTTAAAATAACTTGGTATTGGGCAAAATGTTGCCCCTAGCCACCACGCCCGGGCCGATGAAGCTGTTGTTGCCGATGACGGTGCCGACGTTGATGGAAGAATTGATGCCGGTCTTCACGTTATCGCCGATGATAGCGCCCAGCTTGCGCCGCCCGGTGTCGATGCCGCTTACATGGATATTCTGCTCGTCAAGCCTTAAGTTGGCAATCTTGGTGCCGGCGCCGAAGTTGCAGCCCTCGCCGATAACGCTGTCCCCGACGTAGTTCAGGTGGGGGACATCGGTACCGCTCATGATAATGGAATTTTTTATCTCCACAAAGGCGCCGATATGGCAGTCGTTGCCGATGGTGGTGGAGGCGCGAATATAGCAGTTGGGCCCGATACGGCAGTCGTCGCCGATAATGACCGGCCCCTCGATATATGAGCCTGACCGTACGATTGTATTTTTACCGATAACGACGGTGCCCTTTAAGACCACGTTATCTTCCACTTTGCCGAGGTTCTGCGGTTTCAGCGACGCCATCATGGTCTCGTTTGCGACCAGCAAGTCCCAGGGATAACTCAAGTCGAGCCACGACTTCAACTGTAAATAGTTGAGTCCGGCCGGGCCGCTCATCAATATCTTCAGCGAATCGGTGACTTCATATTCGCCGCGGGGCGACTTTTCTGTTTTTTCAACGGCATCGAATATCGCCGGAGTGAAAAGGTACAGGCCGGCATTGGCCATCAGGGAGGGCGGGCGGCGCGTCTTTTCATAGATACCGACCACTTTCTGGCCGGCTAGCTCTACTATACCAAGTCCACCCGGGTCCTTGACCTCGATAACGCCCATAGTGCTGCGGGTGCACTTCATGAGCTTTTTAATATCGGCGCGGTTGACCACGACGTCGCCGTTGATAACGAGAAAATTTCCTCCGACCATGCCGGATATATTGCGGAGGGCGTCCGCGGTGCCTAGTTGCTTACGCTGCTCGGAGAAGTCGATTTTAACACCCCATTTTTCACCGTCGTCAAAGTAGCTGCGTACCTGCTTATCGCAATAGCCGACGATAAGGATAAATTCCTTGATACCGGCCGCCTTGAGCTCGTTCAGGAGGTGCTCCAGGATAGGCAGACCGACGACGGGCAGCATGACCTTGGGCCTGTTGGCGGTGAGGGGGCGCATGCGCTGGCCTTCGCCAGCCGCCAGTATAACTGCTTTCAATTCGCTTCCACTCCGATATTTATATGTTTCTTGATAATATCAAGGCAGCTATCATAAAGCTCCCGGGCGCGCGCTTCGGTCTTAGCCTCAGCGGTTATTCTTATTTTAGGCTCGGTGCCAGAGGGACGCACCAGCAGCCAGCCGTCGCTGAAAACCAGCTTAACGCCGTCCATGTCACTGACCGAAAGCGGCTTCAGCGCCGCTAAATCAGCTTTTAGGCGCGCCATCTCCAGACCTTTACTACTTATATTACCACGAAACAGGGGGTAAACCGGTACAGCATCAGCCAGCTCGGAGAGTTTGTGTTCCGTGGCCAGGGCGGCAATCTGGGCGGCGGCGAATATACCGTCGGGGCAGAGAGAGAGGGCGGGGAAAATCCAGGCGCCGGAGGTCTCGCCGCCGAAGTCGCCGCCTTTTTTCAACTCTTCGGATACAAACGTATCGCCGATTTTTGTGCGCCGTATTTTCAGTCCCATCTCGTCGATAGCCATTGATGCGTCCAGCGTGGTGACCATGTCCCTTGCACCAACGGCTCTGGCTAAAGTCGCCAGCATGACATCGCCGGTGATATATCTGCCCTTTTCATCCACCGCCATCATGCGGTCTGCATCGCCGTCATGGGCAATACCAACGGCGGCGCCGGACTTCTTTACCAGGCTGCACAATTCAGTCAGGTTAGCGGCGACAGGTTCGCTGGGTCGGGGGAATTCACCCGTAGGTTCGCAGTTAAGCGCCACCACTTCACAGCCCAGCTTTTCAAGAAGGCGGAGAGTGATTTCCGAGGCGGCGCCTCCCCCCGCATCCACAACCACCTTGATATTCAGCGGCGACGGAAAAAAGGAGGCAATGGCATCGATATGATTTGCCACAGCCCCGTTATAATTGCCGCTTTGCACGGTCTTGTCCTGTTCGGTAACACCATATGATTCCGCCCGCACCATCGCTTCTATCTGCTCCTGTTGATAACCCCCGAATGAAGAGCCGTCCGGGTTAAACAGCTTGATGCCATTATATTCGGGGGGATTATGGGAGGCGGTAATCATCACCCCGGCATCAAATTCGCGGGTTGCATAAGCCAGGGTGGGCGTGGGAATAATGCCGGCATCCTGACAGGAAGCGCCCGCAGCCAGCAGTCCGGAAGTTAGGGCGTGTTTCATGGCGTCGCCGGATGTGCGGGTATCCCTGCCGATTACAACATTTGGATATTTTTCTCCAACGGCCAGACCCACGCGAAAAGCGGTAGAGAGCAGTTCTTTATTGAAAAGGGCGCGTATGCCGGAGGAGCCGAAGAGCTTCATATTACATTTATTCTACTACTATGGCATTAAATGTCAACCAAGCGAACCCTGACCAGAAACATTAGATAATCACTGCTTAAAAGCTGTCACAGTCGTTAGACTGGGGGCACGTTGTAGCACGATAAAGAACGTAATATAATAATGCAGGGTGATTCGATAATGGAATCGAACGAAAATAACGATTTCGGCAATGGCACCGCCAACCCTTTTGACGAGTTATTGCCGCCGGATATGGCCAGCAAGGCGCAGGAAATCGGTATTAGAAAGGCACATCTCGATTTCCTGAGCACCTTCGCACTGGCAGTGCTGGCCGGAGCGTTTATCGCCCTGGGGTCGCTACTTTTTACCGTATCGCAGACCACAGGTGGAGTGGAGATATCCTGGGGGCTAAGCCGTATAATCGGCGGCCTGGCATTCAGCCTGGGGCTGGTCCTGATTATTGTGGGCGGGGCGGAACTATTTACCGGTAATAACCTGATTATCATGGCCTGGGCGAGCCGCAGGCTATCCACCTGGCGGGTGGCACGCAACTGGGGCATCGTGTATCTGGGGAACCTGTGCGGGGCGGTGGCTACCGCACTGGTTGTTTTCTGGGGACTGCATTATACGATGGCCGACGGAGGCGTGGGACTGACCGCGCTGAATATTGCCCAGACCAAGGTAGAGTTGGGTTTCGGACAGGCGATAATCCTGGGAATTCTCTGCAATGCCATGGTATGCATGGCGGTCTGGCTCAGCTACAGCGCGCGTACCGTGATGGGCAGAATAGCTGCAATTATCTTCCCCATCACCGGGTTCGTCGCGGCCGGGTTCGAGCACTGTATCGCCAACATGTATTTCATTCCTTACGCCATCCTCGTCAAGGCCGGCGCCTCCGATTCTTTCTGGCAGGGTATAGGAACGACAGCCGCCAGCTACTGCGATGTTACGTGGGGCACATTTATTGTGAATAACCTGATACCGGTGACCATCGGCAATATGATAGGGGGCGTATTCTTCGTCGCCCTGGTTTACTGGGCGATATATCTCCGCAATAAGGGGAAGAACCGACTTTAATACCTGGTGACTTTAATGCCCAGGTACTTCTCTACCAGTTCCATCGCGCAATACTTGCCACACATGCTGCAGGCAGCCCCCTCGGTCGAGCGCTCTTGATGTACCCTTTTTACCTTTTCCGGGTCGAGGGCCAGCTTGGCCTGCCCGTCCCAGTCGAGCTTCTTACGCGCCATAGACATCTGGCGGTCTCTTTCCATAGCGCCTTTGACACCCTTGGCAATATCGGCCGAATGAGCGGCGATGCGTGAAACGATAACACCCTCGCGTACGTCGTCGATATCCGGTATAGCCAGGTGCTCGGACGGTGTTACATAGCAGAGGAAATCAGCGCCGTGCATGGCGGCAACAGCCCCGCCGATAGCGCTGGTAACATGGTCGTAACCGGCAGCGATATCGGTCACCAGCGGGCCCAGAACATAGAACGGAGCGCCTTTACAGACCGCTTTCTGAAGTCGGACATTGGTCTCAATCTGGTCGAGGGGCACGTGCCCGGGGCCTTCCACCATCACCTGTACTCCGGCTTCCCGCGCTCGCTGCACCAGCTCGCCCAGCGTGAGCAGTTCATCGACCTGGGTGCGGTCGGTGGCATC
>JAFGHK010000010.1 GCA_016930185.1 Dehalococcoidales bacterium
CCGAGGCGGAGATTTGAACTCCGACGCGCTTACGCGCACCACCCCCTCAAGATGGCGTGTCTACCTATTCCACCACCTCGGCACGCTAACCCTTCCGCTTATCCGGAAGCATGGCAGGGGTGGCAGGACTTGAACCCACGACCGGCGGTTTTGGAGACCGCTGCTCTACCAACTGAGCTACACCCCTGTGCCATAAAAAATTATAGTCCATTATATCATGAAGGCGCAAGATATCTTTGAAATACAAAGAAATCCCCCTTGCCCCTGTATAGTTATTCTGCTATACTTAGCAAGACGAACTAAAAGGAGTTCAATATCAACCTTTAAGCCAGTCCCGCGAGGCCGGCAAGGGAAACCAACAGGATATCTGTAATCTCGACCTCTTGCCGGCAGGAAGCAAGAGGTTTTTTTATGCCTGAAAAAATAGTCATGAACACGGAGGACATCCGGCGCACGCTGGCCCGTATCGCCCATGAAATCATCGAGCGCAACAAGGTTATCGACCACCTGGTGCTGGTGGGCCTGCACACGCGCGGCGTTCCCCTCGCCCGGCGCCTGGCTAAAAACATAGAGCTTTACGAAAACTCCAGTCTCTCCGTCGGCGCTCTCGACTTCAGTTCTTACCGGGACGACCTCAATGAATCGGAGGCGAGGAACGCCCTCCAGCAAACGCATATCCCCTCCGACGTTAATGATAAGTCCGTCATACTCGTCGACGACGTTCTCTATACCGGCCGCAGTATCCGCGCCGCCATGGACGCCCTTATCGACCTTGGCCGCCCGCGCTCCATTCAGCTGGCGGTTCTTATCGACCGCGGTCACCGCGAGATGCCGATACGCGCCGACTACGTGGGCAAGAATATCCCCAGCGCCCGCCACGAGGATATACAGGTGCGCTTGACCGAAACCGACGGCCGCGATGAGGTGGCTATCGTAAACCCGAATAACAATAAAACCACTAAAGATATGAAGGAAAAGATGGAGTCCCGATAATATCGGGAGAGGGGGTGCTGCCATGAGTTTGAAAAACAGGAGCCTGGTGACTATCGACGACCTCTCCAACGGCGAGATAATGGCGCTTTTTTCTCTGGCCGACGCAATGGCCAAGAACATGTCGGAACAAAATAACCTCTGCCGGGGTAAAATCATGGCCAGCCTGTTCTTCGAGCCGAGTACCCGCACGAGACTATCCTTCGAAGCCGCCATGCACCGACTCGGCGGGAGCGTCATCACCGCCTCGGATGTCGGCGCCAGCTCGCTGGCCAAGGGCGAAAGCATCTCCGATACCGCCAAGATTGTCGGCAGCTACGCCGATATCATCGTTATCCGCCATCCCTGGGAAGGCGCCGCTAAAGTGGTGGCCGACTACGCAGGGATTCCGGTTATCAACGCCGGCGACGGCGGCCACCAGCACCCTACCCAGACCCTCCTCGACCTCTATACCATTATCAAAGAAAGGCGCGACCTTAAAGGACTTAAGATAGCCCTCTGGGGCGATTTGAAATACGGCCGCACCACCCACTCGCTTATATTCGCCCTGGCCAGGTTCGGGGCTGATATCCTGTTCTGTCCCAGTCCGGGGCTCGAAGTGCCGGAGCACGTTATCGATAAACTGGTAACGGAATACGGCGGCGATGTGGATATGATATCGGCCACCGCCAAGAAGAACGCTAATAATCTCTTCCCGGTAGACGCCATTTACACCACCCCCAACAGCCCCCACCAGCTCGCGATGATGCCGGACATGAGCGTTCAGGTGGAACTCAAGGGCGGCGTCGATGCCCTGTATGTCACCCGCACGCAGAAAGAACGCTTCACGGGCAAGGAAGAGGGACAGGAGAGGAAAAGATATCCGGTCGTGGATAAAAAGCTCCTCCAGGATAAAGTATTCCGCAAAACGCTGGTCATGCACCCCCTCCCCCGCGTCGACGAACTGGCTTATGATATCGATGCCGACGAAAGGAGCATGTACTTCAAGCAGGCCGCCCATGGCGTGCCGATACGTATGGCGCTACTGGCCGCCCTCCTCGGCGTAAAAGAGTTCGATGTCCCGGACGTGGAGTCGCCGCCCCCCGTCTCCTACCCCTATTACCAGGGTCAGCCGGGCCCGGTCTGCCCCAATCCCCGCTGCGTCTCGATTCAACCGACCGAAACCAAGTATCTCAAGCCGAGTTTCAAGATAGTGAACACATCGCCGCTTACCCTCCGCTGCACGTACTGCGAGCACGGCTTCGAGCCGAAGTACGTCGCCAGCACGGACTGGCATGAGCACAAGCTGGATACCAAGAAATACCACAGCGCCGCCAGCCACTGGGCCAAATATATCCGCCCGGAGAACCTGATTGTCTTCAACACGGAGGAAGAAGCCGAGGCCCACGGCTACAAACCGAGTCACTTTGTCGGAGGTCAACGTAAATAATATGGCCGACGCTTTACTGGTCCGCGGAGGGCGGATAATCGACCCCTCACAGGAAATAGATAAGACCGCTAACCTGCTCGTCAAAGACGGCAAAATAGCCTGGCTGGGGGAAGGCAATCCCCCCGATGACGACTTCGCCGTACTGGACGCCGGCGGACTGATTGTCTGCCCGGGGCTTATCGATATGCACTGCCACCTGCGCCAGCCGGGAGGTGAAAAAAAAGAGACCATCGCCTCCGGCACCTGGGCGGCGGCGCGGGGCGGCTTTACCACCGTCTGCTGTATGCCCAACACCAACCCCCCGCTGGACAACGAGGCTATGATGAACTACGTCCGTACCGTCGCTGCCAGGGAGGGCATCATTCGGGTCTTCCCCATCGGCTGCGTGTCCGTGGGGCGCAAGGGTGAAGAGCTTGCCGACCTCAACGAGATGGAGATGAACGGGGCGGTGGCTTTCAGCGACGACGGCTCGATGGTGCGCAATGACGATGTCATGCGCCGTGCCCTGGAGTACAGTCGCGACTTCAATCGGCCGATTATCGACCACTGTGAGGACATGTCGCTTACGAAGGACGGACAGGTCAACGAGGGGTCTGTTGCGCAGGAGATGGGTCTGCCCGGCATACCGGCCTCCGCCGAGGAGTCGATTGTCAAAAGGGACATCGAGCTGGCTAAAGAGACCGGCGGGCATGTGCATATCGCCCACGTAAGTACGGAAGGTTCGGTGGACTTAATCCGCGCCGCCAAAGAAAATGGAGTACACGTCACCGCCGAGGTCACGCCCCACCACCTTACCCTCACCGAGGCGGACGTCCTGAAATACGGGACGCTGGCAAAGGTCAGCCCGCCCTTACGGACTAAACAGGATACTATCGCCCTATTGCGCGCCCTGAACGACGCCGTTATTGATATCGTGGCCACCGACCACGCCCCGCACACTAAAGCCGACAAGGACTGCCCCTTCGAGCAGGCGGCCTTTGGCATCAGCGGACTGGAAACGGCGCTGGGGTCGCTGGTGGGGCTGATTCTCAAGAGTGAGTTAAGCCTGGACAACATGATTGCGGCGCTGACAGTAGGACCGGCGCACGTGCTGGGCTACGCAAAGCTCGGCACGCTGGAAATCGGCGCCCCGGCGGACGTCTGCCTCTTCGACCTGCACCGGGAGTGGACGGTTGACCCGGAAAAACTCGCCACCAAGGGCAAGAACACCCCGCTAGCGGGCCGGAAGCTCAAGGGCAAGGTAATGGCTACTACCTATCTAGGAAACCCTGTTTACATGGACGAGGGGTTGAAGATAGAGGGTAGATGATGGCGGAATACTATGTATACATTATGAGTAATAAATCCAGGATGCTTTATACAGGCGTCACTAACAACCTCGAACGCCGGGTGTACGAGCATAAAATGAAATTAATCCCTGGGTTTACATCACGTTACCGCTTGAATAAGCTTGTTTTCTTTGAATCCACTGATGATGTAAAAGTAGCAATCGAACGAGAAAAGGAAATTAAGGGTTGGGTGAGGAGGAAGAAGACAGCGTTGATAAATTCACTTAATCCCGAATGGAAGGATTTAAGCGAGGAGTGGTATGATAAGCCTGTCATTCTGAGTGAAACGAAGAATCTCGGGGATGGGTGATAAAACCCCTCACCACTCCGGTATCCTTCGCTACGCTCAGGATGACAAGTAAGCGCAAGGGGAGATTGAGAGGGATTTTGTGCTGCCGTATGACGCAAGATTAAAACAGCGTTCACAACAACTAAGAGACAATATGACTGATGTTGAAAGACGCCTTTGGTTAAAGCTAAAGATGCGAAAGTTACAGGGCTTATGGTTTTATCGGCAGAAACCTATCGGCAGCTATATAGCCGACTTTTACTGCCCGAAAGCAAAGCTGGTAATTGAGGTAGATGGCGGGCAGCATTTTGAGAATGAAGCAGTCGAATATGATAAGGCAAGAGACGAATATATGGAGTCATTGGGTTTAAAAGTGCTAAGATTCACTAATACAGAAGTCTTAGATAATATTGATGGCGTTCTTGAGGTGATTGTACAAAATCTCCCTTAATCCCTCCTTACTAAGGAGGGAGACGGGTAAAGGAGGAGCGTAACCACCTCTCCCCTTCGCAAGGGGAGATTGAGAGGGATTTTGACCAAGTAAGGCGGTGAGGTAAAGAAAAGATGAATAAAAGGGAGGATGTTGAGTTAATACTCGAAGAATATTTTCCGCATATAAATAAATATTTAGGATATCTAATTAAAAAGGAAATGGAAATGCCCGATTTTTTGAACGGTATACTTACATCTCGTTTATTAAAAGCAGCACGTAAACTACCATCACTAGAATTAGAAAAAGAAAAGAAATACTTAGAAGATGAAGACTACTATGAAGATTATGATGATGATGATGAAGTATATTATTCAGGTAGTTACAAATTGGATTCAGGTTTATATTATTTAGAACATACATTATATTATGGTGATCAAAATTGTAAGGGTTTTAGTTGTATTTTTAAAAATTCCGATGTTAAAAAATACCAAGAAATTGAAAATTTGATAGCGGAAATACTAGTCCAAGTAAAGGCTTATGAATTTCTGTCCAAGGCAGGCTTTAAAAATATTGCTAGGATTGACCGATGGAAGAATGAATTAATAATTGATTTCTTGTCATATAAGCCACGTAATTATTATGAATTAATGGCAACTCAGCTTTATTCTGGGAAATACATTGATGAACATCCATATGAATATGGGGAAAATGCCAAAATACGTTCACTAACAAATGATATTTCCTATGCTGTAAATCAGAAATATCCTCAAATAGCCGGATATTGCCGCAATCATGTTGGACCACACGTGGGGATCTTGTTTCTCTCTACAAGTCGGGATTATTTTGGTGATAAAAACCTTAAAAATTCAGTTTACGGACTTGATGTTACTAAATTGAATGCGATATTGAATAATGAGTTTGTCAAGAGAGAACAAGAAGGAGAAAAATATAAGTATCTAAATCACATAGTTGTAACGACTGGAAGAAATATACGAAAGGCTATCATATATCCGAATATGAAAATATGAAATGATAGGGAGCACTCATTTTGAGTAAAATAACCCAACTCAAATCCCCTATAATCTCCGCCGTAGAAGCAATAAAAGACACCTATCTCTTCCGCCTTGAGGCGCCGGAGATCGCCCGGGAGGCAAAGCCCGGCCAGTTCGTCATGGTGCGGGTCGGCAAAGAAACAATATTGCCCCGCCCCTTCAGCGTCCACGCCGCTAACGGCAGGGAAATCTCGCTGCTTTTCAGCGTGGTGGGCAAAGGTACGGCCTGGCTGGCGCAAAAGAAAAAGGGCGAAACGCTGGATATCTTCGGGCCTCTGGGCAACGGCTTCACCATCAATCCCGATTCTAAAAACCTCCTGCTGGTGGCGGGGGGCATCGGCATCGCGCCCCTGCGCTTCCTGGCGGAGGCCGCCTGCGCTGACGGCAAACAGGTGACCATCATCATGGGGGCGCAATCCGGAGAATGCCTGCTGCCGGTTACGCCGTCGCAGTCGCTCTACGATAAAGGCATGCTGCCCGCCGACTTCCAGTGCGTCAACTCCACCGAGGACGGCTCCGAGGGCTTCAAAGGCCTGGCGACGCAACTCATCCCCCACTACCTTGAGAACATCGACCAGCTATTCGCCTGCGGGCCGGTGCAGATGTATAAAACGATGGCAAAAATGCCGGAGCTCAAGGACAAGGACGTGCAGGTCTCCCTGGAAATCATGATGGGCTGCGGCATGGGCGTCTGCTACGGCTGCGCTATCAGGACGAAAAAGGGCTTGCAGCAGGTCTGCAAGGACGGCCCCGTGTTCGGGATGAGTAATGTGGAGTGGGAATCCAGCCCCTTTTAAGTCTCCCTCTTTCTTAAAGAGGGATTAAGGGAGTTTTCCCGCGACAAAATCTCCTTCCCTTTCTCCCCAATCTACTCTATACTAATAACTAAAGACTAAAAACTAACCCTTACCCCCGACTTACCATAACACCAAAAAGAATAAAAACGAACCAGCTACGGCCCAAAGCTAAAACACCAAAAATATTTTATCAAGAAACAAATAAAACGAATGTTTGAAGCTAAATATTTTTTACTAGCTTTGAAAAATCAAATAAAAAACGAATACCCGCTCGTAATCATGGCGGCCCGCTTTGACAATAATCGTACTTTAGACATATAATTTTAAAGGATAAACTCACGCAAAGAGGTGATAAGATATGGCTAATACTGTCGGTAAGAGATACCGCTGCGCCAAGTGCGGCGC
>JAFGHK010000087.1 GCA_016930185.1 Dehalococcoidales bacterium
ATTCCCATGTTCAAGCAGGTATGTATTATTCCCTTCCGTCGGGATTTCCTCCTGAAATTCAACGGACTTACGCCCACCCCCCTTGAAAAGGTGGAGTCCATCGACATGCTGCGGGTGCTGGAGCACGGCTACAAAGTAAAAATGGTCCCGACCGATTACGAGACGTACGCCGTCGATACACCCGAAGACCTGCGCGCCGTTGAAAAGCGCATGCAAAACGACCCCCTGGTGGAGAAATATCCGCAGGTGAATCAATGAAGGAAGAGGAGATTCGCAAGCGTTCTGCGTTTAATCGATACCTTGAGCTTATAGCCGAGGATGTGCGAACGATTTTCGCCGACAGCGGCAGTTTTGTGAAAATCGACTGCCCGGCCTGCGGCAGCAAGAAATACCGGTCCCAATTTGAAAAAACGGGGTTTACCCTGGCGCTGTGTCAGGAATGCGGCACACTATTCGTTAATCCCCGTCCGCCGGGTCGCTTGCTTAACGACTTTTATACAAGGTCGCGCTCGGCCAGCTTTTTCGTTCACGATTTCTTTAAGCCGGTGGCGGAGGCGCGGCGGGAAAAAATATTCCGTCCCCGTGCCGAGTATATAAGGGACACTTTGCCGGAAAAGTCGAAAGGGATAATCGGGGACATCGGCGCCGGTTTCGGGCTGTTTTTAGAGGAGTTGCGAAAGCTCTGGCCTTCAGCCAAGATGGTAGCAATCGAGCCGTCCGCGGAGGAGGTGGAGATTTGTAAAGAGAAGGGACTGGAAACCATCCCCTGCGCCCTGGATGACGTGGAGGGCTGGGACGGCAAGTTCGATTTACTGACGTCTTTCGAGCTTTTCGAGCACCTGCACAGTCCGGACGAGTTTCTTAAAAAGATATGGAAACTGCTGCGCCCCGGGGGGCATTTGTTCCTCACCACCCAGAACGGAGAGGGCTTCGATATCCAGATACTGTGGGAAAAATCAAAAAGCATTTCCCCGCCCGTCCACCTTAACTTCTTTAATCCGGGGTCGATAAAAAGACTGCTCGAAGCCAATAAATTCATCGTGGAGACGGTGGACACCCCGGGCAAGCTGGACTGGGATATCGTGGAGGGGATGTACCGGCAGGAAGGCGTGGACCCCGGGCGTTTATGGAGGCTGGTGGCGGACAAGGCCGGACCGGACGCCAAGAGCAGCCTGCAAACGTGGATTACGGAGAATAACTTGAGTTCACACATGAGAATACTGGCCAGGAAAGGAAAATGATGCGGCGGAGACATGCCTCATGACTTTTAAAAATATCCTCAAGCGTATTTTGCCGGGCGGGGTATATCTCCGGGCTGTCCAACTCTATGAATCAATACCAGTCAAGTCCATACGCGCGGCGATACGCGAACAGAAACTATTACCTATTTACAACCAGCTTGTACAAATCATACCCGATATAACTCACCAATACAGCTCCTTCGATATAGATACCGATTATCTCGAAACGACCGTCAGAGCCCAACATGCATTTCAGGTATCCCTGGTGAACGAGGCATTATCACTGCCTGACTTTACAGCAGAAGAAACTCTGACAATCGTGGATATAGGCGACTCGGCGGGAACGCATATTCAGTATTTAAAGGAGCTTTACAAAAGCCGAAACATCCGTTCATTGAGCGTTAATGTTGATGGCGAAGCCATTAAGCGAATCAGGGAGAAGGGACTGGAAGCAGTCCAGGCCCGGGCTGAAGACCTAGCTTCCCTTTCTATCAAGGCAGACATTTTCTTGAGCTTCGAAATGCTGGAGCACCTCATGAACCCCTTTGAATTTCTTAAAAATATTTCCAAAACTCCCTGTAAGCTCCTGATATTAACAGTCCCCTATCTGGCCAGCAGTAGAGTGGGTTTACATCATATTCGCCATAATCAAAAAAACAAAGTTACTCCGGAAACTACCCATATTTTTGAGCTGTCACCGGCAGACTGGCGATTATTATTCAAGCATTCGGGCTGGGCGATAATAGCAGATAAAATATTCTATCGATACCCTAAAAAGTCAGTTTTTAGCTACTGGTTAAAAAGATACTGGCGCAATCATGACTTCGAGGGCTTTTACGGCGTCATTCTAAAACCAGACAAGACATGGAGTGAGTTGTATAATGGCTGGTAGAGGAGAACAAATATAGTGCCGAAGGTATATATTTCAACATCTTCTTTTGCGGAATATGATAAGCTGCCCTTAAAGCTCCTCAAGGATGCCGGAATCGACTCTCAAGCCAACCCCCACGGGCGTAAACTGACGGAAGACGAGTGCCTGAAACTCTTCGGGGACGCCGACGGCCTGATTGCCGGCACTGAACCTTTAACGGCAGAGGTATTGAAATCAGCCAAAAAACTCAAGGTGATTTCACGCGTGGGGGTGGGACTGGACAACGTGGACCTAGATGCGGCTAAAAAACGCGGCATCAGGATATTCAGTACGCCGGACGCGCCCACTTTAGCGGTGGCGGAACTGACGCTGGGTCTGATGCTGGCGCTGCTGCGCCGTATTACGCAGGGGGACAAAGAAACACGCGCCGGTAAATGGCAAAAACCTATGGGCAGCCTGCTGCACGGCAAGAAAGCAGGCATTATCGGCATGGGGCGCATCGGGCGGAAGGTAGCGGAACTGGTAAAGGGGCTGGGGGCGCAAGCAGCCTACTGCGACCCGGCGGTGAATGAAGCAGGATATCAGAGGCTATCAATGGAGGAACTGCTGGCACAGTCGGACATCGTCACCCTGCATTTATCGGGCGGGGGAACGCTGCTCGGCGAGAAAGAACTACGCAGCATGAAAAAGGGTTCGTATCTTATCAACTGCGCCCGCGGCGGTCTGGTCGATGAAACAGCTCTGGCAAAGGTATTAAAGGAAGACCATCTGGCCGGCGCCGCCCTGGATGTCTTTGCTAAAGAGCCGTACACCGGCCCGCTGACAAAGCTGGACAACGTTATTTTAACCCCACATATCGGGTCGTACGCCAAAGAGTCCAGGATAGAGATGGAGGTTGAAGCGACTAGGAACCTGATTGAAGGGCTAAAGCGCTAAAATGATAAAAGCGATAATCTTCGACCTCGACGGCGTGATTATAGAGTCGGCCGGCATCAAGACCGAGGCCTTTCGCGCACTTTTCTCCGGTTACCCGGATAAGCTGCCGCAAATTATGGCCCACCACGAGAAAAACGCCGGTATTTCCAGGTACGTTAAGTTCCGCTATTTTTATGAAAAAATACTTGGCCTTGAACTGACGCCGGAGAGGGAAAAGGAGCTTGGCGAGGAATTCTCCCGGATAGTTCTCGACAAGATACTCAAGGCGCCGCTGGTGGACGGAGTCATGAAATTTCTGAAAAACAACGCCAAGCGCTACCTGCTGTACATCGCATCGGGCACGCCGGAGGAAGAGCTGCAATATATCCTGAAGCAGCGGGGGCTGGAAACATTTTTCCGCGTCGCTTACGGCACGCCGCTGACGAAAACGGAGATAACCCGTCGGATTTTAGCGGAGAACAACATCGCCGCCGGGGAAGCGGTCTTTATCGGCGACGCCGAGTCCGACCTCATTGCAGCCAGGGAAACGGGCGTTACATTTGTAGCCAGAACCGATATGAGCGATAATACACTTAAGGACTGCGAATGGAGAATCCGGGATTTCACCGGCTTCGAGGCAGTCCTGGCGAAAATTGAAAAAACAGTCCCGGCAAGCACGTAGGTAAAGGGGGGAAAGATGAAAGCTATCGTTTTTGGCGGCTCCGGTTTCCTGGGCAGTCATGTAGCCGACGCCCTCACCGGCGCGGGATACGAGACAACCGTTTTCGACGTTGCAGCATCACCCTATCTGCAAAAAAGCCAGCAGATGATTACGGGCAATATCCTGGATAAAAAGGCGGTGGAAAAGGCGGTGGCGGGGTGCGATGTGGTTTATAACTTTGCCGGCATGGCCGATCTCAACAGAGCGCATGAAAAGCCGGTGGAGACCATCGAAAGCAACGTGCTGGGCAACACCATAATTCTTGAAGCCTGCCGACTGAACAAGGTGAAGAGGTTTGTCTTCGCCAGCACGATTTACGTTTACAGCAGTGCCGGGTCTTTTTATCGCAGCAGCAAGCAGGCCTGCGAGCTTATCATCGAAAACTACCATGAGGTTTTCGGCCTGCCTTACACCATCCTGCGTTATGGTTCCCTGTACGGTCCCCGGGCAGGCGAGACCAACTGGATTTACTCCGCACTGAAGCAGGCCTTGACCGAGGGTAAAATCATCCGCCCGGGCGACGGTGAAGAAGTGAGGGAATATATCCATGTCGAGGATGCCGCCCGGAGCAGCGTAATGATTCTCGATGGAGAATACGAAAACGAGTCGGTCATCATTGCCGGGCAGCAGTCGATGAAACTGAAAGACATCATGGTCATGATTAAGGAAATCCTGCAGAACAAGATAGAACTCGAGTTCGTGCCCGCGTCGTCAAATCTCCACTACAGCATTACCCCATATAAATTCAACCCCAAGATTGCCCGGAGGCTGATACTCAATTCTTACATGGACCTTGGCCAGGGACTGCTCCAGTGTCTCGATGAAGTGTATAAAAAACACCAGAAATAGATTATGAAAGATTCCGTTGATTCCGAAACCGGGCGATGTATCATCATATGCCCGCCTTTGAAATCGTCTATAAATAAAGCGCTACAGAGACTCGGGGGCAAACCTTTCCGGTGGGTATATTTGGGAGAGGACAGCCTGAAGGCGATGGCTGTAGAACGGTTTTTCATCGGAAAAGGACAGCGCCTGGAAATCGGCGATAAGCTTCAGGAAACAGCCGGCTCGCTGCGGCAACCATATATAGACTATATCGGCAGGTTAAGCCTCGTTTATAATTCCCTGGAATGGTGGGCTCACTCTATTTCCGATAAAAATATGTGGTTTTCCAAGACCTTCCTCTACACCTGTTACGTTAGGCTGTGCCGTGACCTGGTAAATTCAGACAGGCAAGAAAATCTGGTGCTTATCGGCGAGAACCCAACTATTCGCAAGGGAATTATGGCAAACCTGGATGATTCGCCCAACTACGGAAAACACCTTATCGAGACACCGCTCCGAAACCTTTTAAACGCAATTACTAAAAGCATCAGTTCACTTATCACCAAAGCAAAATATCTGGTCTTTATGATTTACCGTAGGTTGTTGGCCGGGAGTTACCGGTTGAAAACGTCCGCAGATAAACCATCAAACAATACGGAAGGGTTGACCCTTATCCATAACTGGATTTTTGACCGCTCCTTTGATAACAATGGAGAATACCACGACGTCCACCTCGGTGATTTGAACACTCATCTTAAAAACAAAGGGAAAAGGGTCGTGATTGTTCCATACATCCTGTTAACAAGCTCTTATCGCCAGACTCTGAAAAAGCTCAAGAAAAGTCTCGGAAACTTTCTATTGCCGGAATCATACTTAAAGCTAACTGATATTATCCGCATATTTATTAAGACGTTATCGAATCGATGCAGCTATGTTTGCCCGGACTTTCAGGGCATGAGGATTGCCGGGATAATAGCCTATGATGTAAAACAACACCTGCAAAGAACCGACCTTACTCAAAACCTTTTATTTTATGAAGCCGTCAAGCACTGGAAGCAGGCCGGCATACCCATAGAGTCCTTTATCTATACTTATGAGAACCAGACATGGGAAAAAATATATTGTCTGGCGCTAAGAAAATTTTATCCGTCCGCCCGGATTATCGGCTACCAGCACTCAACCGTCCCCAGGATGCTTTTGAACTACTTCTTTTCGCAGGATGAACTGCCCGTTTTGCCCTTTCCAGATAAGGTTATTACAAACGGAAAATACACAGAAAGGCTTTTTAAAGAGTCCGGCTATGACCCTGGCAGGGTCGTCTGCGGTGGAGCTATCAGGTACACCTACCTGATACAAAATGGAGAGACATCAACGCAAAGGGATACTACCCAGCCGGTTATCCTGGTAGCCTTGTCGTTTGATAAAAATGAGACCGTTGAACTGGCCTGGAAAGTCATCAGGGCGTACGAAGATAAAAAACAATACAAGATCATTCTTAAGTTTCATCCGGCCTTTCCTTATGGCTTCGTCAGGAAAAAAATAGGCATTTTACCCCGGCACTTTAGCGTATCAGAAAGGCCAATTAGTGAATTACTCCCGGAGTGCAACATGTTGATTTACACTATTACAGCTACCTCTATCGAGGCTCTGGCTCTGGGAGTCCCCGTATTACATATAAAGTCAGATTTCACAATAGACCGTGATAACCTAGCAGGCTTTCCACCCGACGTCAGGCCATCTGCCAGCACTCCGGAGAACATCCTAAAAGCAACGGAAAAAATACTGAATATGGACCAGGATGAATTGACTCGCAAAAGACAATTATGGGCGGAGGTGGTTGCGGACTTGTTTGGTCCGGTAGATGATAGCACGTTTGATTTGTTTTTATGATTGGGGGATAATGCAGACTAAGATATACGTAAACAATTTTATTTACGGTGCGTAATAAAATATGATTAAAGTATCCATGGGGTGCCTGGGTGCGGAAGAACTGGCGGCAGTTAGAGAAGCTCTTGACCTTGGTTATTTCGGCATGGCGCACAAGGTCCTCGAGTTTGAAGAAGCTATAAGAAAATATCTGGGCGCACAATATGTAATATCCACCAATAACTGTACCTCCGCCTTGCACGTAGCCGTAGATGCCCTGGGTATAGGCAAAGGTGATGAAGTTATCACACCCTCCCTGACGTTTATCGGCGCTTTTCAGGCAATATCGGCAACCGGAGCCACGCCTGTACCCGTTGATGTTTACCCCGATACACTTTTAATTGACATCGAAGACGTTAAAAGAAAAATAACACCCCGTACAAAGGCAATTATGCCCGTGCATTATGCCGGAAATCCATGCAATCTTGATGCCCTGGCCAAGATAGCAAAGGAACACAAGATAAGAATTATCGAGGACGCCGCCCACGCTTTTGGCTCATACTATAAAGGCAAGAAAATAGGCAGCTTCGGGGATATTCTCTGTTTCAGCTTCGATTCAATTAAGAACATAACCTGCGGGGAGGGAGGAGCCGTTATTTGTTTTGACGCAGCACTCGCTGATATACTTAGGCAAAAAAGATTATGCGGAATGAAACGTCCGGGCCAGGGTTCAACCAAATGGAAGGAACGGGTGCCGTTCGTTGAAGTCAATATGCAGGGATACCGCTATCATATGGGCAACATAAATGCCAGCATCGGCCTGGAGCAGCTAAAGAAAATCGACTCGTTTATCGCGCGGCGGCGCGAAATCTGCCGTCGCTATGACAGCGCTTTTAAGAACATCCCGGGTATTACCTGTCTGCCCATCAATTACGATAACGTGGCTCCTCATATTTATGTAATTCGTGTAAAGAACGGACTCCGTGATAAACTGATACAATACCTGAAGGACCTGGATATCGAGACGGGCATCAATTACGTACCCAATCATCTCCATCACTTTTACGCCCGTAAAAATGTGAGTCTTCCGGAAACAGAAAAGGCTTTTAAGGAGATTTTAACCATTCCCTTACACTGCGGCTTATCCGACGGCGATGTAGATAAAGTTATAAAAGGAGTAACCGGGGGAATAAAGGAATTAACACCCAGTTAGCGAGGTGGTTATGATGCAACCCAAGGTGGTTATCCTTTGCGGCGGCCTGGGTACAAGGCTCAAGGAAGAAACAGAAATCAAGCCCAAGCCCATGGTGATGATAGGCAACAGGCCCATTTTATGGCACATAATGAAAATTTACTCTTATTATGGTTTTAATGATTTTATTCTCTGCCTGGGCTATAAGGGCGAAGTCATCAAAGAATATTTCCTGAATTATGATATTTTAAGCGGCGATTTCACCATCAAGCTGGCGCCGCAGAAAACGGTCACCGTCCACAAGCCCTCGGAGGAAAGCGACTGGCGGGTTACGCTGGCGGATACGGGGGCCAATGCTCTCAAAGGCGCGCGCATCAAGAAAATTGAAAAATACATTAAAGAAGATACCTTTATGCTCACGTACGGGGACGGGGTGGGCAATATCGATATCAAAAAACTGCTCGATTTTCACAATAGTCACGGAAAAATGGCTACCGTCACCGGTGTAAGGCCTCCCTCACGTTTCGGTGAGATGGAAACAAAAGATGACAAAGTGCTGCTTTTTACAGAAAAGCCTCAAGCTTCAGGGGGTTTAATAAACGGCGGTTTCTTCGTGTTCAACCGGAAATTCTTAGAATACCTTACCAGTGAGGATAGTTGTGATTTTGAGCGCGGCATCCTTGAAGAAATAGCAACCCGCGGTGAGTTGATGGCCTATAAACACAATGGCGATTGGGCGTGCATGGACACTTACCGTGATGTAGAATATTTAAACAAGCTCTGGCAGAACAACAAAGCCTTCTGGAAGATATGGAGATAGCTATGGAAAAGAACGTTTCCTGGCGCGGCAAGAACGTATTCGTTACCGGCTGTACCGGTTTCCTGGGCGCCTGGCTTACGCAAGCGCTGGCGGAGCGGGGGGCCAACGTGGTGGGGCTGGTAAGGGATAACGTGCCGCGGGCCAACTTTATCAGGCTGGGACTGGATAAACAAATCACGACGGTACGCGGCGAGGTGGAGAACTATTTCCTCCTGGAAAGAGCCATCAACGAATATGAAATAGACACCGTTTTTCACCTGGCGGCGCAGACCATCGTGTCTATTGCTAAAAGGAACCCCCTCGGCACTTACGCGACCAATATCAACGGTACCTGGAACATGCTGGAAGCCTGCCGGCGGAGTCCGCTGGTAAAACGGATTATCGTTGCTTCCAGTGATAAAGCCTACGGCGAGCACGAGGTGCTGCCTTACAAGGAAGACGCCGCCTTGAAAGGAGCCCATCCCTATGATGTTTCCAAGAGCTGCGCCGATTTACTGTCCTTCACCTATTACAACACCTATAAGACGCCCGTGTGCGTAACCAGGTGCGGCAATTTTTACGGCGGCGGCGACCTCAATTTCAATCGCATCGTGCCGGGCACAATACGCTCGGTAATTTACAACGAGCGCCCCATCATCAGGAGCGACGGCACGCTTATCCGCGACTATATTTATATCCTGGACGCCGTGGAGGCGTATATTATACTGGCGGAGAAGATGGAGGGGCAGGATATCTCCGGCGAAGCCTTTAACTTCAGCAACGAAACACAGATAAACGTGCTGGATATCACCCGTAAAATCCTGGAGGTTATGGGGAGAAAAGACCTTGAGCCCGACGTTCTGAACGAGGCCAGCGGTGAAATCAAGCACCAGTACCTATCGGCGGAAAAAGCACGTAAGGTGCTGGGCTGGAAACCCAAATACACGCTGGAATCGGGACTTAAAGAAACTGTAAAGTGGTACAGGGAATATTTAAAATGATTGAAGGTGTACTGGTTAAACAGCTATCCCAGATTGCCGACGAGCGCGGTAAAATCATGCACATGCTCCGCGCCGACGAACCCCATTTTGAAAAATTCGGTGAGATATATTTCTCAACCGTTTATCCGGGCGCTGTCAAGGGATGGCACATCCATAAAGAAATGACGCTCAATTATGCTGTCGTGTCCGGCATGATTAAACTCGTCCTTTACGACCCCAGAAAAGACTCGAAAACCAAGGGCGAGATACAGGAGCTATTTATCGGCGAGGACAACTACGTTCTGGTGAAAATCCCGCCGGGCATCTGGAACGGCTTCAAAGGAGTTGGGGCTAAACCGGCTATCGTGGCCAACTGCGCCACCATGCCCCACCACCCCGACGAAATAGAACGGCTCGACCCCTTGAAAAACGATATCCCCTACGACTGGGGACTAAAGCACGGATAAGAACGGGTATCTAAAAATGCGGATTCTGGTCACAGGCGGGTTCGGATATCTGGGCAGTCATGTCAGTGACTACCTTCAAAAAAGCGGCCATCAAGTCACTATTTTATCAAGAACAAATCACCCCGAATTGGCGGCGTGGAGCCGCAAATTTAAAGTACTTTCCGGGAATGTCGCAGACTATTCATCCATAGAAAATTGCTGCCGCGACATAGACACAATAATTCATACCGCCGCTTTGAACGAAGTAGAATGTAAAGATAAAGACGAAGACGCCCTATTAGTAAACGGATTAGGGACAAGAAATGTGCTGAAGGATGCCTCGAAGAACGGGGTTAAAAAATTCGTTTATTTTTCTACTTTTCATATTTACGGTATTCCCAAGACAAGTATTATTACCGAAGAGACGTTACCCGACCCGATTACAAATTATGCTATTACCCACTATATAGCTGAATGCTTTTGCCGTCAGTTTGAGGTTGAGAAAAACCTTAAGTGCTATATTCTAAGGATATCCAATGGGTACGGCGCGCCCCTTTTCAAAAGCGTAAACAGGTGGACTCTGGTACTCAATGATTTATGCGCGATGGCCCTTAAGCAGGGGCGGATTGTATTAAGGTCGAGGGGAACGCAGGAAAGAGATTTTGTAGGCATCAAAGATATCCTTCAGGGAGTTGACCTCTTTCTTGAAGGGCCTCAAGAAGACGGCGGCAATATTTTTAACCTTGGTTCCGGAAAAAATACTTCTATTATCGCGCTGGCCAGAACGGTAGCCGAGGTTTACCATGAGAGATACCAGCGAAGTATCAATATTGAAATACCAGAAGACGCTGCCGACCCGGATATTAAAGAACCTTTCCGATTCTCTATTGATAAAATAAAGCGGCTCGGCTATCGGCCCGTTTCAGATATTAAAGAGGAAATCGGGAATATTTTCAGTCTATTGGAATCTTGAGCTAGCCATGAAGATTAGCGTTATTATCCCGACATATAATCGCGCCCATATGGTCAAAGAGGCTATCGAATCCGTACTTAATCAAACCCTGCGGGATTTTGAGTTGATTATTGTCGATAATTTTTCAAGCGACGATACGGAATCAATGGTCGGTTCCTACTACGACAAACGCATAAGATACTTTAAAAACCAGAACAATGGACTGGTCAGTGTAAACCGTAATTTCGGAATTGAAAAATCAAAAGGAGAGCACATCGCCTTCCTGGACGACGATGACCTCTGGGTGCCGGAAAAACTGGAGAAACAGGTCAAGCTGATGGACTCGAACAAAGAACTCGGGCTGGTCTATTCCGATTGCAATATAATAGATGATGCGGGTTCTTTACAGGATAAAACCTATTTCTCTTACCGAATACCCGTCAGGGGTGCTGACCTGAAAGGACTGCTTAAGGAAAATACTATCGCCATGTTAACCGCGATGGTAAGGAAAGAAGCGCTTGATAAGGTCGGA
>JAFGHK010000088.1 GCA_016930185.1 Dehalococcoidales bacterium
TCGCGGGCGATATCCAGCAGGCGGTCGTACTGCTCGTAGAGGGGATTTTCACAGTCGTTATGGAGCATCCAGCCTACCAGGAAAGCGCCACCGCGGGAGACCACGTCCGTCACCCTGCCCTGCTGCTTGAGACGGGCAACGGCCGACCGGGTGACGCCGCAGTGCACGGTAATAAAGTCCACTCCGTCACGGGAATGCTCTTCAATGGCCTTAAACATATCATCGGCTGTCATTTTGACGATGGCGCCGCGTTTTTCAATCGCCTCGATGCCCGCCTGGTAAATCGGTACCGTGCCGATGGGACGCGTGCTTGCTTCGATAATCGCCCGGCGGATTGCCGTTATATCACCGCCGGTGCTTAAGTCCATTACAGTATCGGCGCCGGCGTCTATAGCTACCTTAAGTTTAGCCAGCTCCGTATTAACATCACCAAAATCAGAGGAGGTGCCGATATTGGCATTAACCTTGGTTGACAGGCCTTCACCTATTCCGCAGGGATTAAGCCCCACGTGCCGTATGTTAGCCGGGATAACTATCGCCCCCTTTGCCACCCCCTCACGAATCTCCTCTGCATTCAGACCCTCAACCGCAGCAACATTCTCCATCTGTTTAGAGATATTACCTTTAGCGGCTATTTCCAGCTGTGTCATTTCAACCACCCCCGTAAAATAATAAAACCAAGGGTGTTTTCTGCAAGTCTGAAACCCCTGGTCTTACGGTAGAGCCTGTCCGACGTACAAGAATCTGGCGGGCGGGCCGCTTTCCTACGCTCGTATTATCGAGGTCAGGTTCCAAGGGTCGTCCCGATATTATCGGGACTCTCAGCCTGGTGCACCCCTAGCGGATATTGTTCTTTAATTATAATCAATAATCGACTGGAAAGCAACCTCGCTTTTTACCCGAATGGCAGCGTCCACCTTGAGCCGGAGTTGTTCACGAAAAAACGGTCGCCGAACTCCTGCGCCAGGTAAGTAGCCGCCTTGAAGCCGGTGCAGTGGGAGGCTCCCAGGTACTGCACTCCCATTTCCTTCAGGTCGGCAGCGGTTTTTTGCAGGCGTTCCTTATCAGCATTAAGAAGATGGGTGCCGCCAATGGCAGCATAAATCAGCTCCTTGCCGGTGACCTTCTGCGCCTGTTTAAGCGTATTGACAATACCGCGATGGGAGCACCCGAGGATAACCACCAGGCCGTAATCGGTATCGATAACCATAGCGAGGTCGTCCCTTAACTCATCGGGTAGCATTTCGCCACCCTGTTTATCCAAGAGGCCATTATCGATTTTCTCGTAGTCGGTAAGCATGGGAATCTCACCCAGGGTCATAATACGGTCGGTAATGCGCGCCGGTTCGGCAGTCAGTTTGAATCCAGCCCCGAGGTTCTCCAGGAGTTCCCGCTGGAAGGGTATACCGGCAAAATGCGCCGGATTCTTGCCGAAACGACCGTACTTGGCAGCCCAGATATCCGGGTGGGCGATTATCTCGATTTTTTTACGTATCTCATTAAGCACTTCACGCAGTCCACCGGTATGGTCGTGGTGGCCGTGACTGATAACTATCTTATCGACGGCTGAAAGGTCAATCCCCAGGAGACGGGCGTTATAAACCACGGCATTACCCATACCGGTATCAAACAGAATTTTTTTACCGTCGGCTTCAACCAGCATGCTAAGTCCCCACTCCGCCAGAAATCCCATGTTGGCGGTATTCTCCGCAAGGGTAGTTATTTTAACTTCCATTTTCACAGCTCCTTTCAAACTACAGCGGCCAGCCCAGCCACTCGAAAACCCCGATCATGCGCACTCCAACATATAATAGAACAACCACAAAAATATACATCAGCAGTTTACGCGGCATCTTATATGTTACGGCAGCCCCCACCTGCGCCATAACAGCCGCCGGTACCGCCAGTAATACCCAGGATGTCAGGTTGATATACCCAATGGAATAGGACAGACGGTCGACCACCCCGATGCCGTTAATTATATAGCCGATAATCCCCCCGATACTGGCAAAAATCATAATCGCCAGAGAGTTAGCCACGGCATGATGCATCTTGAATTTCAATATTACCACCAGAATCGGCACCAGTATCGTCCCCCCGCCCACGCCCAGCAGTCCGGAAAAAAGTCCCACGGGGATTGCCCAGATAGCCCAGAGCAAAGGCCTGTTCCCCGGTTCCGTCTCTACCCGTTCGCGGGTGGCAAAAAATATCCTGACGCCGCTGACAAGGGCAATCACCCCGAAGGTTATCTTAAGAGCCGTACCGGAAATATGCGTCGCCAGCGTTGCCCCGACTAGAGCAAAAACAAGGCTGCAGACCCCCATGATAACGGCCACCCGCCATTCGACGGCCTGCTCCCGGTGGTGTCTCCAGGCGGCACTGATAGCGGTACTCAACACGACCAGCAGACTGGTGCCGAAAGCCGTCTTTATGGCAACGTCCGTGGAAAGCCCCATGTTGGTATAGACAAGGTACTGCAGCGGCGTCATAAGAAAAGCCCCACCCAGCCCCAGCATACCCCCGGCAAAACCGGCTACCGCACCCGTCCCCAGCAATATGAATATATCCGCAGCGGACACTATATTTATTTCCCCAGCTTGTCTTTGACAGCCTTTATTTTACCTTCGATGGTGAGAGTCTTATCACGGCGTTCGTCGATGCGCATAGTGGTCACTACCCTCTTGGCGCCAGCGTCGAAGGCAGAGTTGTGCATCCGCTGTGCCAGCGAAAGTAATTTTTCAAGGTCGCCTTCAATGATGGTATTCATACCGGTCAGCTCATACTTGAGGCCGGGTTCGTTTTTCAAAATACGCACTGCCCCGGCAACGTAGTCGCTGACCGACGGTTTGCCTGTTCCCACCGGCACGATACTGATATCAATTATCGCCATTTCAATTGACCTCCCTAAACGCTAATCCACTTTATTTTTCAGCCTGCTGTAATAGGTGCCGGAGGTATAAAGCGCCGCCAGTGGATTGTGGCCCAGCACCCTGTCCTTCACCGCTATCACGGTAAGAGGCACCTCGCAGTACTTGATAAAAAGTGTATCGTGGCCGATGCATAGTCCCAGCATGACGGCCAAATCTACCTTCGACCGGTTGATAATCATCGCCTGGACGATGGGATTGCACATCGTCTCCCAGTTGTCCGGCCCGACGATTTTCTCGTCTGGCTTGATACCGATTCTTTCCTTGGGCACGGCCCCGGTCTTGCACTGGACGGATACTACCTCGAACCCGTTGTTCTCCAGTATCTCGGTCAGCACACCGGCTTCATAAGCCAGCCCGCCGCAATGCGCTATGCCCAGTCTTTTATAGCCGCATTTCCGCGAGAACTGTATCAACTCTTCAATGCGGGGAATCCTCGTCTTCAAGCCGTCGGGGTGCCGCTCGTAGCACTGGAACTCCTGCACCGATGCCAGCCGGGCGAAGTCCTTAACTCCGGATTTTTCATATTCGGCCATCGCCTCGGCGTAAATGTCCGGCATCAGTTTCATCGGGCAAAAAGCCGGTGCTTTGTCCAGGGAGGGCGGAGGTCCATCCGCTTTTCCTCCCCAATTCTCACATATTCTGGTAGGGCATTTCGCGCACCTGGGGTACAGGTTTTTAGCCATAAACAAACTCCTTCTTATGTTTCCTATGTTATTCTAGTTTCTTGATACGTAAAAGACAACAATGAGGCAGGTTAGACATGACGGTATTGTACTTATCACCTAAAAGGATACGGTAATTTGCCTTATTGTCCATTGTAAATAAGTAAGCTAAAATATAGAGAAAGAAACGCGCGGGCTTTCAAGGCCGGTCGAACGTGTGTCTGTTCTTAATACATAGTATCTCAAGGGGGTGCACCCAAGCACTAGCGATTACGCTACAAGGCTTCTTCCGTACCGCAAAGGATATTTGAGGAAGCTTCTCCTGACGGTCGCCGTCGAGTGCATTACAAATAATTTAGTTGTCCATAAGTCCTATGCCGTAATACGTAATTTTCTTGACTTTTAGTTCGGCATACGATACACTAGAGTCTTGGGCGGGCGAGTGTGATATTCTTACTGATTTCATCACTCCCGGGAGGCCGGGCTTTAGTCATGGTTGAGTGAGTTTTATGAAGATAGCAATTAGCGGAAAAGGCGGCGTAGGCAAGACCCTCCTGGCAGCTTTTCTTTCAAAGATTTTCGCCTCTTCCGGCTATTCCGTAATCGCTATCGATGCCGACCCTGATGCTAATCTGGCCTCTACTCTGGGCTTCCCCAACCCGGAGAAAATGACCCCGATATCAGAACTGAACGACCTCATTGAAGAACGCGTTGGCGTGCGCCCCGGAACACCCGGCTCATTTTTCAAATTAAACCCCAGGGTGGACGACCTGCCGGAAAAATATTCTGTAAAAATGGACGGCGTAAGGATAATGTCCATGGGGCGGATAAAGCGGGGCGGTACCGGCTGCTATTGCCCGGAAGGCGCACTGCTCCAAGCGCTGGTCACCCACCTGCTGCTGCAGCGTGACGAGGTAGTGATACTGGATATGGAAGCCGGCATCGAGCACCTTTCCCGCGGCACGATTAAGGCCGTGGACAAGCTGCTCATCGTCGTTGAGCCGGGCAGGCGCAGTCTGGAGACCGCGGAGACCGTTAAGAATCTTGCGCAGGACCTCGGCTTAAACAACATCGCCGCCGTCGGCAATAAAATCAGGACCAAGGCCGACGAGCAATTTATAAAATCCAACCTGCCCGATATTGAAATAATCGGCTTTATATATTATGACGCCGCTATTAACGACGCCGACCTTGCCAATGATTCACTTTTTACCGCCAGCCCCGCTACAACCGATGCGGTAAAGAAAATCTATGAAAAACTCCTGGCTGAAAACCGGAGGCAGGTCGTTAAAAGCGTCAGTGGTACTAGAAAGGCATAAAAATAAAAAGCTCTATCGATACCGGGAATCCGCGGAATCAATTCCGGGTTTTCCAGATAAAATATAATTATATTTTTCCAGATTCCTGTAATTATATATAATGATAGATAGATAACGCATACAAAATAATTAAATCAAGGAGGGCTGATTGGTGGCTTACGATGCTGTAAAAATGAAGGACTGGCAAATCTCTGAAGCGGCTGAAGCAAATATGCCGGCCCCGGATGAATGGCGGGAAAAACTGGGGTTACAGAAAGATGAAATGCTTCCCTACGGGAGAATTTCTAAACTTGATTTTCTCAAGATTATCAACCGCCTCAAGGATAAAAAGGATGGCAAATATATAGAAGTCACCGCTATCACGCCCACACCGCTGGGCGAAGGTAAAAGCACCACTTCCTGCGGCCTGTTGGAAGGCCTCGGCAAACGCGGTAAAAAAGTAGGCGGCGCGCTGCGCCAGCCCTCCGGCGGACCCACCATGAATATCAAGGGCACGGCTGCCGGCGGCGGCAACGCCCTGCTTATCCCGATGACCGAGTATTCGCTGGGACTGACCGGCGACATCAACGATATCATGAACGCCCACAACCTGGCGATGGTAGCCCTTACCGCCAGGATGCAGCACGAACGCAATTATGACGACGAGCAGCTGAATCGACTCACCAAGATGCGCCGTCTGAATATCGACCCGACGCGTGTGGAGTTCGGCTGGATTATCGATTTCTGCGCCCAGAGCCTGCGCAATATCGTCATCGGCCTGGGCGGCCGCATGGACGGCTATACCATGCAGTCCAAGTTCGGCATCGCCGTCAGCTCCGAATTGATGGCCATGCTCTCCATCGTCACCGACCTTGCCGACCTGCGGAAAAGGATGGATGAAATCACCATGGCTTACGATAAAAAGGGCAAGCCCATAACGACCGGCGACCTGGAAGCCGGCGGGGCGATGACCGCCTGGATGCGCAATACCATCA
>JAFGHK010000089.1 GCA_016930185.1 Dehalococcoidales bacterium
GGGCAAGGGCCGCGCCGTTTATCGCCTGCGACTGAAGAACCTGCGCGACGGCAAAGTTATCGACCGGACGTACCGCTCCGGAGAATCCGTTGACGATGCCTCCTTAAGTACGGAGGAGTACCAGTACCTCTACCGCGAGGGCAGCCAGTATATTTTCATGAACTCAAGCACTTACGAACAGCACCCCCTTACCGAAGATATGCTCGGCATGAAGAAGAATTTCCTCAAAGAGGGCATGGAAGTGGTGATGCTGATGCACGGGGACGAAGCAATCGAAGTCCAGCTCCCGATAACCATCAACCTCAAGGTTACCGAGACGGAGATATCTACCAAGACAGCCACCGTCACCCCGCAAAATAAGGCGTCGGTGGTGGAAACGGGCTACCGCGTCGATACGCCCTCCTTCATCAAAGTAGGCGACGTTATCAAGATAGACACGCGCAGCGGCAACTACGTGGAGCGCGTCGCCACCGGCAAATGAACGACTTCGAGGACGAACCGAAGCGACTCGCCCGCCTGGCACCCAATCTAAAACGGCGGGCTTTGATTTACCGCATTATCCGCGACTTTTTCCAAGAGCAGGACTTCTTAGAAGTCGAGACGCCCGTACGCGCCCCAGCCATCGCCCCGGAACAGTTCATCGTCCCTTTTCAAAGCGAGGACTGGTTCCTGGCGGCCTCGCCGGAACTGCACATGAAGCGCCTGCTGGCGTCCGGCTACGACCGTATTTTCCAGTTCAGCCGGTGCTTCCGCAAGGGCGAGAGGGGACGCTGGCACAACCCGGAGTTCGTCATGCTGGAGTGGTACCGCAAGTGCGCCGACTATCTGAAAATCATCGACGACACGGAAAAGCTGGCGGCGAGAATTACGCAGAAGCTGGGAATGGGAAAAAGCATAAAGTATCAAGGGCAAAAAATAGACATCAGCCCGCCCTGGCCGAGGACCACCGTTGAAGACGCCTACGTGAAAGCGGCTGGCTGGGACCCGATAAAGGAGTTCAAACCTGAAAAGTTCGACACGGACTTCGTGGAAAAGGTGCTGCCGATGCTGGCTAAAGACCGCCCCACCGTATTGTTAGACTACCCCGCGGCGCAGGCCTCGCTGGCAAAACTGAAAGCGGACAATCCCCTGGTTGCCGAGCGGGCGGAGGTGTTTATAGGGGGGCTGGAACTGGCCAACGCCTACAGTGAGCTGGCGGATGCAGGAGAGCAGGCAAGACGCTTCAAGGAAGCGATAGAGCAAATCGAGCGCGAGCGGGGACAGCGGATGCCGCTGCCGGAGAAATTCCTCAAGTCGGTGAAAAATTTGCGGGAGTGCGGGGGCATCGCGCTGGGCGTGGACAGGCTGGTGATGCTTTTCTGCGACGCGGATAAAATAGACGACGTTATTGCTTTTACCGAGGATACAGCCTAGTCGTTATATCAGGTTAATCCCAGCGCAGTTTCCTGATAAGTCCCTTTACAGTCTGCCAGAGGCCGTTGGCTTTATCCAGCTTATCTTTGGGGGCGATTTCCTCGCCGTAGCGCACGTTTTCATACATTTGAGTAAGGTCGCTCAAAGGCAGGCGGCTATCCGGCACGACATGCTCGATGCTTTTTGAAAATTCGGCGGCTGTCTCATGGCGGCGGCGCGGCACGCCGGATTTAGCGGCCTCCCATTGAATGTGGCGGAATATTTCCCTTATATCCAGCGGGCCCTCCGGGTCGGCATCGAAAACGGGAGGCGGAGGCTCTTTAGGCTTCCTCCTGAACTTATCTCCCAGCGATTTGAAGAAAAGTCCCAGGTCGTCCTTGAAAGCCTTCCAGCCGCCGAGGGACTCGTGGACTTCATCGATGCTTTCCTTGGCGCGGCGCAAGCGGTAGCGAGAAACCGCTTTGTACAGGACAAATACAACAAGGGCGATGACTATCCCCAGCACCACCCACTTAAGCACTTCAGCGACGATAGGGGGAAACTCAAACTCACGTTCTTCCCGGAATTCCGGCGGGACAACATCACCTAATTCCATCTCGGCCGACTGATCACTGCTGAAAAGGCCCACAAACCACTTGAATGCTATAACCAGGCCCTGTCCTACATATATGAGGGGCGTCACTATCCAGGCCATTAATTGACCCAAGCCACCCAGCGCGGCCCGCGTGCCGTTGCCGATGGCCTCGATGAATTCAGGCGATATAGCGGAAGCCACGATAAAACCGACTATAACCATGCCACCGATAACGCCCAGCATCACCGGCACCCAGCGCCATACCGAGGTCAGGCTAGCCTCTTCCCTGGGCATCGCGCTGCGCATGTTATAGAGGTGACATATCGCAATCGACAGCAGCCCGAAGAAGAAAAAGGCGATAATATCGATGCCGATTTCCGACGACAGACCGCCAACATCGCTCGAAACCGCACTTATCTGCCAGAAGATAATCAGGATGACCAGGGCAACCATGCCGATGATGAAAGAGCGGTAGATGTCCTTGAAGTAGGAGGTAGATTGCCCCAGCATGATGCCCCGCCACCATAGGTAAACGATAACCGGGATAGCCAACGCGGCAGTGTTGAAACTGGTGAAGGTATTGCCAAGCACGCCGAAGATATGAGAAAACCACGCTGCGCTTAAAAATGTATAGCCGTCGGCGTACTCGACGGCCAGCACCAACAGCATAGTCACCAAGCCGCCACCGATGACGATAAGGCGGATAAGGGACAACCGTATGTTCTGGCGTGTGATTATCCTGGTGACAATCAGCGAAACAACGATAATGATAATAACGGAGGGGAGGTGCAAGACCGGGCGTGTTTCCGAGACAAATTTCAGGCCGCCTATCCAGCTCAACCAGGGCGCGACCCAGAAGGACTCCATGAGAATCACCGCCAGCGGGTAAAAAACCACCGCCAGCCAGTCGAAGCCCCGGAGCCTCTCCGCAATCTGCATCAGGCCGGCACCTCTTTAAGTCCTATTTCCTTAACGAGCCCCCAGGCAACGTCGTCGGTTACATGGTAAACGGGAAAATGGTCGGACCTCACTTCTTCGACCCTAGAGCCTACAACAATCAGAGCCACGCTGCGCCCGACCCGTTTCAGGTCCAGCAGGACCGCCATAAGCTGTTCGTCGGGCTGGGCGGAAATTACCAGCATAGTGCTGCCCCAGGGGAGGCTGCTGGCCTCCTCGCGTACATATCTTACGACGGGTACGGTCTCCACCTGGTGCAGCTGCGCCAGCGCTTCAAGGATGCGCACCAGCTGGTCCGGGTGCTGACTGTGGGGGACGGTGACCATACCCCGGGAGAAGCGCGTTACCTGATTGACATAGAGCCCGACCCTGAAGCCTGCCTCCAGGGCATGCTGCGACACGGAAGCGGCGGTAATGATGCCCAGTTCCTGAAGCTGGTAGCTGCTGCCCCAAAGCGGGGCTTTCAGGGTGCGCACATCGAGGAAAATGCTGATATCTATCGTAGTCGTCGGCTCGTAAACTTTGGTCTGCAGTCGGCCGAGCCGGGCGGTGCTTTTCCAGTGAATCTTTTTCAGGCTATCGCCGGGCCGGTATTCCCTCACCCCCGCCGTCAGCACCGGGTCCTGAAAAAGATGGTGTTTCAGTCGGATATCGCCGAAGAGCTGCTGGGAGGGGATGCCCAGCTTTTCCAAGGGCACCAGGCGGGGATAGACCAGCAGAAAGTCCAGCGTATCAACCGTCATGTAACGGCGGAAGAACCCGAAGAGGTCGCCGGACTGTATGCGGGTGGGACCGAAAGTAAAAGCCCCCCGCTGCGAGCATTTGATGGGGAAGCGGCGCTTTACCCTTTTATACATACCGATGGGAAAGATGTTGGTGAGGCTGACGCGTTCTTCGCTGGAAGGCGATGCCTTCCCCTTGAGGAGTTTCAGCCGCTCAGGCAGCTCGTCTTCAATCCTTATCCAGGGTAGCGGCAGCGGCTTACGGTTGTTAATCTCGATTTCAAAGACGATTTCCTCGCCGAAGAAGACCTGGCTGTGGCTCAAGCGGCGCTTGTACTCGACGCGGTCCAGGCAGTACCTGTTCCAGAGTCGGGACACGCCGCCGGTCAGTACGAAAAGCAGCGAAACCAGAGCCAGCGGCACCTGCTGCAATGCCAGGCTGATAATGAAAATAACTACGGCGATGAAAATCCAGTAGTCGCCCCGCATCCGCTAGGCCTCCCCGGCGACGCTTTCATCTTCAACCGGCACGAATACGGAGTCCCTGATTTCCTTGAGGGTCTGGTCCGCCTTCTGGCCGCGCAGTCGGCTCTCCGACTTCGGGATAATGCGGTGAACCAGCACGGGGGTCATCAGGTGCTTGATATCGTCCGGTGTGACGAAAGCCCGACCGCGGACAGCGGCTAGTGCCTGGGAGGCATTATACAATGCCAGCATGGCGCGGGGACTGGCCCCCAACTCGACGGCGGAATGTTCACGGGTGGCGTGTACCAAACGTATGATATAGTCCTCTACATCCCTGGCGACGTGCACCTCGCGGCATTCGCCCTGCATTTTAATCAAATCATCGGCGGACACCACCGATTCCAGAGTATCCAGCGGGTCGTCGGTCCGGAAACGGGACAAAATCAGGCGGTCGTCCTCCTCCAAAGGGTAGCCGATTTGAATTTTCATCAGGAATCGGTCGAGCTGGGCTTCGGGGAGGGGGAAAGTGCCTTCCAGCTCGATGGGGTTCTGGGTGGCCATCACTAAAAAGGGGCGGGGCAAAGGGCGGGTCTCGCCCTCGGTGGTGACCTGTCGCTCCTGCATGGCTTCAAGCAGTGCCGACTGCGTGCGGGGGGTGGCGCGATTAATTTCGTCCGCCAGCACCACCTGTGACATGACGGGACCGGGCCGATACTCAAAGTCGGACGTTTTCTGGTTGAATACATACGTGCCGGTGATATCGGACGGCAGAAGGTCCGGCGTGCACTGCACGCGGCGGAATGAGCAGCCGAGCGACTTCGCCAGCGACTTGGCCAGGACGGTCTTGCCCAGGCCGGGCACGTCCTCGAGGAGGAGGTGTCCTTCACAGAGCAAAGCGATTATCGCCAGCTCCACGACCTCGCCCTTGCCGACGATAACGCGCTCGACGTTCTCTTTTACTTTAGCGGCAACTTCCTTAATACGCTTAACATCTTTTTCCTGCATTTACACAATCTCTTTCTATTTCAGATTATCACAGATTCAATTATTATTACAGCCAATCATCACGCGGCGACTAAATATCGTATTCGTCTTCAATGCGGCCGACCATCTGCTCCAGGATATCCTCCAGCGTGAGAAGTCCGGCCACATCGCCTTTATCATTAAGGACAACGGCCTGGTGCATCCTGCGGCTCTTGAAATGGCGTAACTGGCTATTGATTTTCTTGTTATCCGGGATGAAATACGCCGGCCGGATGAGCCTTTTCATCGAGCTTAATTTCTTGTTGCCGCTCTTGCCAAGTAGGTCTTTAGCGTGGATGAAGCCGATAATCTCCTGCGTCCTGGCGTGCTTGACTGGGTAACGCGAATAGCCGTACCTCTTAACGGTCTTCAACGCCTTGTCGATGGTGGAGTCCGACTTCAAGGTCACCATGCGGCGCCTGGGAACCATGACCTCGGCCACGGGTTTATCGTTAAGGGTGAAGATCTTGGCAATCATCTCCTTTTCTTCCGCGGATATCGAGCCGTCTTCCCAGCCGATATTAATCAAGCTCTTGACCTCGCCCTCCGTGACGATATTCCGTCGCGAGCGGGTGATATCGATATCCATAATCAGCAGCATTTTCTGCACGAGGAAAGTAGCTCCGGCCGTGACAGGGCGGAAAACGGTCATAATTCCCTTTAATATCGGCGCAGTGAGAAGAGAGATGGCTTCGCTGTGATACCTGGCATAAATCTTGGGCGTCAACTCGGCGAAGATAAGGATAATAACCGTGAGCCCGATGGTGACATAGATTATGCCCGCGTCGCCCCACAGCGAAAGGGCGATAGCGGTGGCGATAGCCGACATGGCCACGTTGACCAGATTATTGCCGAGCAGAATCGTGCCGATAAGCCTCTCCGGTTTTTCCAGGATTCTCTCTACCGTTCTCACGCCCCGCGAGCGCTTTTTTGATATCTGACGGAGTCGGGCGCGGTTGACCGTCATCAGGGCAGTCTCCGAGCCGGAAAAGAAAGCGGAGCAGCCGAGCAGCAATACAATCAAAATCCAGAGTGATATTTGCGGGGCAATCCCCAGACCATTCATGGTTTTCCTCCCGTGTTACGGCTTTACTAAAAGCAATTTATTATAACAAGAGTAACAGGCCAGACGCCGAACACACTATATTGTACATTATTTGCCATACACACTCTCATGTCAAAAAATTA
>JAFGHK010000090.1 GCA_016930185.1 Dehalococcoidales bacterium
AACGAGTTTGAAATCAATCAACTTGCCAAGGAAGATTCCTGGCGGATGTTTCGCATCATCGGGGAACTGGTGGAGGGGTTCGACAGCCTGTCCGATATCGTGCCGGCGGTGACGATATACGGCTCCGCCCGTCTCAAACCCGATAATAAATGGTATAAGCAGACCGTGGAAATCGCTAACCTGCTGGGGAAAGCCGGTTTCAACATCATGACCGGCGGCGGCCCCGGCGTCATGGAAGCCGCTAACATGGGGGCACGTAAGGCAGGCGTGAGGTCAGTGGGACTTAATATCGAGCTGCCCAAGGAGCAGGCCTGCAACGTGTATGCCGATAAGACCATCACCTTTCATCACTTCTTCGTGCGCAAGGTCATGCTGGTCAAGTACGCCACCGCCTTCGTCATCATGCCCGGCGGACTGGGCACCACGGACGAACTGACCGAGGTGCTTACCCTGATTCAAACTCAAAAAATCAAGCCCTTCCCGGTGATTCTGTTTTCCAGCGAGTACTGGGGCGGCTTCCTGGACTGGCTAAAAAAAACGGTGCTGGCTCACGAACATATTTCCGGGGAGGACTTTGAACTGCTAAGGGTATTCGACCGCCCCAAGGACGTCGCCGGCGCCGTCCAGGACTGGTACACCAAGCATAAAGTCACCGGAAAGAAAGCCCTGGAGACGTAATACTGTTGATATACTAAGTAAACTATAGATAATTCATAGTTTAAGATAGATATCTATATCTTGTTATCCTCCAATCCGTTTATTCATCTTTATTTTACCGTAGTCGGGTTTGACTTTATAATATTCAGATACTATTATTAACTTATCAATATTATTTATTCATCAGCACTGTAAAGCTATTAAATCCTCGTTGGGGGTATTGCCTTGGACGAAACAAACGAAGCCATCAGGAAATTCCAGAAGGAACTCAACGCCGGTACGGCGGCCCTCGTCCTGCTGGGCGTGCTGGATAAAGCCTCCACCCCGATGTACGGTTATCAGATTGCCAAACTTATTGAAGCGCAAACCAAGGACGTAGACATTATGAAACAGGGCGCGCTTTACCCGGTGCTCCGCTCGCTTGAAGCCGCCGGATTGCTCCAGAGCGAGGTCGAGCCTTCCGTGTCCGGCCCTCCCCGCCGCTATTACAAAATCACCGAAGCCGGCCGCCTCACCCTGGCTAAATGGACTGAAATCTGGCGCCAGACCAGCGACCTTGTTAATGCCGTCCTTGAAGGAGGAGACCATGATTAACAATATCGAACAGTATCTTACCGAGCTGAAGCGGGAGCTTGCCGGCAGCGACCGTGCTACCGTGCAGGACGCCCTTGCCGACGCCGAGGAATACCTGCGGACCGCTCTTGATAACACCATGAAAGACAGCCCCGTTCCAGAAGCCGAGGCCCTGGCGGCGATTATAGAAAAGTACGGTCAACCCAGGGAAATCGCCTCCGCTTATAAGGACATCGAGTCCAGCACTCCCCTCGCCTTTGCCCGCCCCGCCTGTGACAAGGCGAAAGTACCCGCTATAGCCCCGGTCGCCGCGCCACCTGTCCCGGATACACGCCCGTTCTACGCCCGCTTCTTCGGTGTCTTTGCCGAACCGCGGGCCTGGGGAGCCCTGATATACCTGTTATTCACCCTGGGCACCGGCGTCGCCTATTTCACCTGGGCGGTTACGGGACTATCTGTGTCCGCTGGGCTAATTGTTCTCATCGTCGGTTTGCCCATATTGGCTCTGTTCCTGTTTTCGGCGCGGGGCATCGCCTTGCTGGAAGGCCGCATTATCGAAGCCCTGGTCGGCATCAGAATGCCGCGCCGTCCCCTCTTTTCCCGTAAGGACATCGGGTGGTGGCAGAAATTCAAAAACGTGTTCACGGAAAGACATACCTGGTCGGCTGTGCTGTACATGATTCTGCAGATGCCCCTGGGTATCATCTACTTTACCGTTTTCGTTTCCCTGATATCTTTCGCAGGCTATCTTATCATGAAACCGGTTACCGAATTGGTATGGGATATGCCTACGTTCATCATTGGCGATTACGGTTACTACACGCCGGTGTGGCTGATGCCTTTCGCCGTCATCGCCGGCATACTTCTGCTTTTCGTCATTATGCACCTGGCAAAATACACCGCCAGATTACATGGCATGATGGCCAAGTACATGCTCGTGAGGGAATAACCATGAAAAATTTCATTGTTTTATTCGCGCTAATCATGCTAATTGTTTACTTAGCCAGGCTGATTATCAGACTAAACCGAGTTTACTTTAGGACAGTATCCGCCAATCAACGAAAGCCGGTCATGGCTTCACAGGAGGAATCCAGATGAAAAAAATGATATTTACACTGGTATTAATCTCGCTGATATTATCGGTCCCCGTTCTCGCGGGCTGCGTGCGTGTCTCACTATCGGAAAAGGCCGGCCCTATCACCACGCGGTACTATAATTACACCGACTTCACCGGCATCGATGTCGGGCACGCCTTCGAGGTGACCGTTACACAATCGGATAACTATTCAATCTCCATCACCGCCGGAGAAAACGCCTTCGAGCACATCGATGTCAATAAAGACGGCAGCACCCTGGTTATCGGTGTCGATACCTGGGCTATCAACTGGTTCGTCTCCCCTAAACTTACCGTTACCATGCCCGTCCTCAACCAACTGGAGCTTTCCGGGGCCAGCAAAGGCTCCGCCAGCGGTTTCCGGTCTTCTAATGATTTGAGTGTACATTTATCCGGAGCCAGCGAACTGGATTTAGATATGGAAACAGGCGACTTTTTCGCCGAGATATCCGGAGCCAGTAAAATAACCGGTCATCTGATAGCATCAAGCTCTGACTTCGACCTTTCCGGTGCCAGCTACACCGGTCTCACGGGTTCTGGCGGCGATGCTAGAATTGAAGCCTCCGGCGCCAGCCGCGTCGAACTGCTGGATTTTGCTATCTCTAACACTGAAATCGACTTTTCCGGGGCCAGCCGGGCCACCATAAATGTTAATGGCGTGTTGGATGTTTCTCTTAGCGGCGCTTCTTCGCTGGAATATTCCGGTAGTCCGTCAATGGGTGAAATGGATATATCCGGGGCATCCAGCATAAATAGAATTACCGCGCCGTGACCTGAATAGTGTTTGGTAAAGGGGCGTATGGTACCGTCTATGCGCCCCTTTCTTTTTGCTGGTCCTTCTTCCACGCCTCCGCCCCCTCGATTAGCTCCCGGGCGGCTTTAAGCGCGCTTTCCGTGTAACTCGGCCCGCCCACCATCACGGCAATTTCTTTAATGCGTGTTTCTCCATCCAGCGACTCTATGGTGCTGACGGTTCGGTCGCGGGCAGTCTTCTTGCTGACCCGGTACTGGGCGTCTGCGAAGGCGGCAATCTGGGGCAAATGGGTAACGCAAATCACCTGGTGGTGCTGCGCCAGCTTCCAGAGCTTCCTCCCGATGACCTCCCCACTCCTCCCCCCGATACCGATATCTATCTCGTCGAAAATAAGCACCGGTATCGTGTCCGCTTCCGCCAGCGCGCTTTTCAACGCCAGCATGAAGCGGGATATCTCGCCCGTCGAGGCTATCCTGTCCAGCGCCTTGGCCGGCTCGCCCGGATTGGTGGACGCCAGGAAGGTAACATCGTCCGCGCCCCTGTTATCGAATTTATAATATTTTCCGTCGGGGAAGGATATCCCTTCCGGCGATGCCTCCTGTGAAATAGAGACGACGAAATCCACCCGCGCCATGCTTAGCTCGCCGAGTTCTTTTTTCACCACCCCAGCGAGTTTCCTGCCCGCTTTCTGCCTCTCCTGCGACAGCTTCGAAGCTAAAGTACCCATTTCCTTTTTCAG
>JAFGHK010000091.1 GCA_016930185.1 Dehalococcoidales bacterium
CTGCCACCTGGACGCTTTTATGGTGGAAAAGGGGCTGGGCAACCTGAATTTAGAAGAAATAGACCTGCTTTTTATCGAAAACGTAGGCAACCTCATCTGCCCGAACAACTACCGGCTGGGAGAAGACGTCAGGCTGATGATTGCCAGCATGCCCGAGGGCGACGACAAGCCCTACAAGTACCCCGGCATGTTCGCCGACAGCGACGTGGTCCTGCTGAATAAGACAGACCTCCAGCCCTACCTGGATTTCAGCGAAAAGTCCTTCCGAAAGGTCGTTACCGGCCTTAACCCGGACGTGGTTATTTTCCCGGTATCCTGCACAACAGGCTCCGGGCTGACAGGCTGGTTCACCTGGCTGGAAGACGCATTAAGGAAAAAGAAAAAGCAATAATCCTATGGCAGAAGCAAGCACAATAAGTCTTGCCCGCATCAGCGTACGCGGGGTGGTGCAGGGGGTGGGCTTCAGACCTTTCGTCTATCAGATGGCCTCCCGGCACAACCTGCGGGGCTGGGTATGCAACACCTCGGAGGACGTCAAAATCGAGGTGGAGGGAGACGCTAAATCCATCGAGGGTTTTACTAAAGACCTCCGCGAGCAGGCGCCGCCGCTGGCGCATATCGAGGGAATGACGGTAACGGACGGTCCGGCGGTGAACTACGATAAATTCGAAATCCTTCGGAGCGTCGCCGAGGAAGGGAAATACCAGCTCGTCTCGCCTGACATCGCTACCTGCCCCGACTGCCTTAAGGAGATTTTCAACCCGGCCGACCGCCGCTACCGCTACCCGTTTACCAACTGCACCAACTGCGGGCCGCGCTTCACGATTATCAAAGACATCCCTTACGACCGTCCCAATACCACGATGAAAAGCTTCCGCATGTGCCCCGAATGCCGCAAGGAATACGAAAACCCGCTGAACCGCCGCTTTCACGCCCAGCCCAACGCCTGCCCGGTATGCGGGCCGCAGCTCGAACTGCGGCTGGCGCAGGGCACTCGTGTGGAATGCGAGGACATTATTAAAAAAGCCAGCGAGTTATTGAAAAAAGGGCAGATTATCGGGGTTAAGGGGCTGGGGGGCTTCCTGCTGGCCTGCGACGCCACCAGCGAGAAAGCCGTGAACCGACTGCGCCAGCGCAAGAAACGCCCCGGCAAGCCCCTGGCGGTCATGGTCGCCGGCATGGATGAAGTAAGGCAGCACTGCGAAGTCGATGCGGATGAAGAACAACTATTACTATCCCCCGGCAGTCCTATCGTCCTGATGAAGTGGAAAAAAGACTCAAATATCACCAGGGCGACGGCGCCGGGACTTACATACCTGGGCGTCATGCTCCCCTACACTCCCCTCCACCACCTGCTCTTAAGAGAAACGGGACTGCCGCTGGTGATGACCTCCGGCAATTTAAGCGAGGAGCCAATCGCCAAGGACAACGACGAGGCGATAAAAAGGCTAAACCACATCGTCGATTACTTTTTGATGCACAACCGGGACATTTACGCCCGCTACGACGACAGCGTGATGCTGGTGGAGCAGGGCCTTCCCCGCTTTGTGCGGCGCGCGCGTGGGTACGCTCCTTACCCCGTCCGCCTCCCTTTTAAAAGTAAGCAGATACTGGCCTGCGGAGCCGAGGAAAAGAACACCTTCTGCCTGACGCGGGACAACTATGCCTTTGTCAGCCAGCACATCGGGGACATGGAAAACCTGGAGACTTTAGAACATTATGTAAACACAATCGGACTTTACGAGAAGCTCTTCCGCATCAAGCCGGAGATTATCGCGCACGACATGCACCCGGAATACCTGCCTACCAAATACGCCAGGGAACTGGCGGAAAAGGAAAAAATCAAGCTCGTCCCCGTGCAGCACCACCACGCCCACATCGCCAGCTGCCTGGCGGACAACGGGGTAAAGGGGCCGGTTATCGGGGTGTCGCTGGACGGCACCGGCTACGGCACGGACGGCAATATCTGGGGCGGAGAATTTATGGTAGCGGACTTCAAGAAATTCGAGCGGCTGGCGCACCTGGAATACCTGCCGCTGGCGGGGGGAGCCCAGGCAATCAGGAAGCCCTACCGCACCGCTATCGGCTACCTGCTGGGGCTGGGGATAAGCCTGGACAAAAACCTGCCCATGTTCAAGTACCTCAACGAAAACGAGCTGGAAATCATCAAAGAGCAGGTTTCCAAGGGCATCAACGCGCCGCTGACTTCAAGCATGGGTCGGCTATTTGACGCGGTGGCGGCGCTGACGGGCGTAAGGGGTATTATCGAGTACGAGGCACAGGCCGCCATCGACCTGGAGATGCTGGCTTATATTGCACCCGATGAAACCGGCGCTTATCCGTTTAAGCTGGAAGAACAAGGCGGCATGAGCGTCATCAAACTACGAGATTTATTGGTCAGTGTTATAGCAGATGTACTTAAAAAGACACCCGAAGCCGTTATCGCCGCACGTTTTCACAACACCGTCGCGCAGATGATACTTGAGACCTGCGAGGCAATATCCGCAAAAACAGACCTGAAAAAAGTCGCTTTAAGCGGGGGCGTTTTCCAGAATCGATTACTCGTAAGAAAGACCCTGCCGCTGCTGGAATCGGCCGGCCTTGAGGTATATACCCACCGCCAGGTGCCCTGCAACGACGGGGGGATTTCGCTGGGGCAGGTAGTGATTGCCAATTCAATGGAGGAGTGAATTTATGAACAAGAAAACCAAGCTGGATATTATGCCTTTGCTTTTCCCCCACCCCACTGTGCTCGTCGGCGCGGACGTGGCTGACAAACCGGATTTTATAACCGTAGCCTGGGTGACGATTGCCTGCGGTACTCCTCCATATATGGCAATCGCCCTGAACCGGGTGCGGCATTCATTCAAGGGCATCCGCGAAAACATGGTATTTTCAGTAAATATCCCCAATACGCAGTTGCTAAAGGAAACGGACTACTGCGGTATCGCCACCGGCGCCAAGCATGATAAGGCTAAAGACTGTAAGTTTACGGTATTTTACGGAGAAATCGCCCATGCACCATACATCGAGCAATGCCCGCTAAACATCGGCTGCACCGCCGAACATATTCTTAAGCTGGGCAGCCATTATTTAATCGCGGGCCCAATTAAAGAAATCTACGCCTCCGAAGACTGTATGACCGACGGGAAACTGGACGCGGGGAAAATCGACCCGATTATTTACATGACTTACCCGGGCGGGACTTATAACAAACTAGGCAAGGTAATCGGCAAGGCTTTCAGCATCGGCAAGGAAATCCGGGACATAAAAGACGACTGGGAAAGACAACTGGCAAAGTAAGGTGAATTATCATGTGTTTAGCTATACCGGCACTAATAAAGTCGATTAAGGGGCAGCAGGCGGTGGCGGATATCGAAGGGGTGACGCGGGACATCAGCATCCAGCTTACACCGGAGGCCAAGGTGGGCGACTACGTGCTGCTACACACCGGCTACGCCATTAACATCATCGACGCGGGCGAGGCAGAAGAGACGTTGAAGCTGTTGAGGGAGCTGGGCGAAGCGGCGGACGAATAAAATGAAATTTGTCGAGGAATACCGCGACCCGGAACTGGGTAAAAAGCTGCTGGACAGGATTCACAAGCGCTCGCGGAAGCACACCAGGCTGATGGAGTTCTGCGGAGGGCATACCGTCGCCATCTTCAAACACGGCCTGCGCCAACTTTTACCCCAAAATATAGAGATGCTTTCCGGTCCGGGCTGTCCGGTATGCGTGACCGCCGCCGCCGACCTGGATAAGGCGATTGCCCTGGGCAAGCTGCCCGATGTCATTATCACCAGCTTCGGGGACATGGTAAGAGTGCCGGGTAGTTATTCCAGCCTGCAAAAAGCCAAAGCGGACGGCGCTGAAATACGCATCGTCTATTCCACGCAGGACGCGCTGGAAATAGCACGGGACAACCCTGAAAAGTCGGTGGTGTTTATCGGCATCGGGTTCGAGACCACGGCGCCGACGGTGGCAGCGTCGATTCTACAGGCGGAGCAGGAAAATATTAAGAACTACTACGTTCTTTCCCTGCACAAGGTCTGCCCGCCGATTATGAAAGCCATCCTCGACCTGGGGGAGGTGAGGCTAAACGGGATTATCTGCCCGGGGCATGTCAGCGTTGTAATTGGCTCCAGACCATATCAATTTTTAGCCGATGACTACCGTATTGCCTGCGCGGTGTCCGGCTTCGAGCCGGTGGACATCCTGCTGGCGGTGGACCGGCTGGTGGAGCAAATCGAAAGAGATAAGCCCGACGTAGAGATTGCCTACCGGCGGGGGGTAAAGGAGGAGGGGAATATACCCGCCCTGCGCCTGATGGACACCGTCTTTGAAGCGGGTGAGGCGAACTGGCGCGGCATCGGTGTGGTGCCAGACAGCGGACTTAACATTAAAAAGAAATACGAGAGATTCGACGTAGAAAAGCGCTTTGAGATTAAAACCCCGCCAGCCAGCGAGCCGAAAGGCTGTATTTGCGGGGCAGTATTACGCGGCGTTAGTACCCCTCTGGACTGCAAGCTTTTCCGCGTAAAGTGCACGCCGGAGAGTCCGGTGGGGCCGTGCATGGTATCTTCGGAGGGGAGCTGCGCCACCTACTACCAGTATGGAGAGGGATATGGAAGATAAAATCCTGCTCGCCCACGGCAGCGGGGGCAAGCTGATGCAGGACCTGATTGAGAGCTTCCTGCCCGACCTCACCAACCCAATCCTGGAGAAGATGGAAGACTCGGCCGTCTTCGACGTTAAGGGCAGGTTGGCCTTTACCACGGACAGCTATACGGTCAACCCGATATTTTTCCCGGGCGGGGACATCGGCA
>JAFGHK010000011.1 GCA_016930185.1 Dehalococcoidales bacterium
CTCCGTGTTCTCGATGCCAGGCTTCTCAAAATAGACGATTTTTTCTTCCATGATGCAACTCCTCTAACTGTATCTTCGGTAAATATATTAGCAAATATTAGGCTGTATTAACACCTTTAAACAGCACGGTCATTCCTTTCGGCACTCAATATCTGTATAATAAAAACTGTAAATAGTCACGGGTACGCATCATGCTTAATATTTCCAATATATCAAAATCATACAACACCCGCTATCTTTTCAGCGGGATTACGTTCAACGTGGGCATGGGTGACCGCATCGCGGTAATCGGTGCCAACGGCTCGGGTAAGACCACGCTGTTTGATATAATCACCGGTAATATCACGCCGGATACCGGCAACGTGTCCATGCGCCGGGGAACGACCATCGGCTACCTGCGGCAGGACATCCAGAACACCTCGAAGCACAAGCTGCTCGAAGAAGTGGTACAGTCTTCAGGCAATATCAACAGACTGGCGCATAAAGTGCAGATGCTGCAGGAAGAGCTTGCCGAGGAAAAAGACGAGGAAGAAGTCGAAACCCTCATGCGCGAGCTGGGCAACGTCCAGCACGAATACGAGTCGTCCGGGGGCTATAACACCGAACACGAGGCGGAGATAATCCTCGCCGGGCTGGGCTTTATTGAATCCGATTTTCAGCGCAGGCTGTCCGAGTTCAGCGGGGGCTGGCTGACCCGCATCGAGCTGGCCAAGCTACTTTTCCTTAATCCCGACCTGCTGATACTGGACGAGCCGACCAATCACCTCGACCTGGAAACGACGCGCTGGTTCGAGAACTATCTCAAGGGGTATCACGGGGCGGTGCTGGTGACATCCCACGACCGCGCTTTCCTGAACAACATGGTGAAAAAGGTCATCGCCATCGAGCAGGAGGAGGTAATTTTCTTCCGCGGCGATTACGACGGGTACGTGACGGCGAGGCAGAAAGACCTGGAAATCAAGCAGGCCACCGCCAAGCGGCAGGAGCAGAAGATACATAAAGAGATGCGCTTCATCGAGCGGTTTAGATACAAAGCCACCAAGGCCACCCAGGTACAGAGTCGAATTAAGAAGCTGGAGAAAATCGAGAAGATAGTGGTGCCGCGGCAGACGAAAAAGATTAAGTTTTCCTTCCCGGAGCCAGCGCGCAGTGGGCACGTGGTCATTACGCTTAAGGACATCGATAAATCGTACGATTCTAAAGCAGTTTACCACGGCCTGAACCTGGAGCTTAACCGGGGCGACCGGGCGGCGCTGGTGGGGCCCAACGGGGCGGGTAAGACAACCCTGCTCAAGATACTGGCAGGGGTGCTGCCGTTCGAAAAGGGGGAACGTACACCGGGGCACAATGTGACGACCGCCTACTTTGCCCAGTACTATATAGAGCTGCTCAATCCCACCAACCAGATAATCGACGAGCTGCGGACCGTAGCTCCCGACGAAACCGACCAGAGACTGCGGGGGCTGCTGGGGGCATTTTTATTCAGCGGGGAGGACATCACGAAAGAGGTGGCGGTGCTCTCCGGCGGGGAGAAGACGCGACTGGCCATCGCCAAGATGCTGACGCGGCCGGCCAATTTCCTGCTGCTGGACGAGCCAACCAACCACCTGGATATACCGTCGCGGGAAATATTAACAGATGCCCTAGACGCATACCCGGGCACGATATGCTTTATCACCCACGACAGGACATTGATACGGGAAATCGCCAACAAAATAATCGAGATAAGGGCAGGCAAGCTGCGGGTTTTCCCGGGGGCTTACGACGATTATCTCGCCAAGCAGGAAGTCCGCGACGATACAGTCCCGGAGACGCTGCGAGCGGTAAGAGAACACTCACGCTCCAGTACTACGGCTAGAACCCAGAGACAGCAGCGTAAAGTAGTCGAAGGGAACTTGAGAAACGAGTTTTACCGCAAGATGACGCCGGTGAAAAAGCGCATCGGGGAAATCGAAAATAAGCTGGCCAGACTCAACGCACGTATCGCGGAAATAGAAGCGCTTTTCGCCGATCCGGAGCATTATAAGGATGGCTATAAAGTGGCGCAAACCAACCGGGAATACATCAAAGCTAAAGAGTCCATCAGGTCGCTAACCGCGGAATGGGATAAACTTACCACAGAAACTGAAAAAATGACGCAGGAATACGAGCAGGCGAGGGACAACCTGGAGGTTCTTTAAAGAGAAAATGTGTTAAGGAGGTAAAACCTTGATAAAATCAATAGTTGTCGCGCATCGTAAGGCCGGCCTTACTCGCGAAGAGTTCAATAAATACTGGCTGGAAAAACATGGGCCTCTAGCGGCTGATTTAATTCCCGGCGTAAGAAGATACGTGCAGAACCACTATGTAACCATGCCAGGCATGGCATATGAGGGCGATGGTATTGTGGAGATGTGGTATGACGACGTTGCGGCATGGAGAAAATCTATGGAAGCTGTACGCGCCTCAAAAGAGCTGGCACAAGATGGAGCGAAGTTCTGTAATCTCCGCGACGCCAGTGTGTGGATAGTAGAGGAGCATGTTATTAAATAACACCGTAGCATGGGGGCTAAAATATCATTAAAATACACGAGGAAATAGCATAAGTGCGAGAAACGATGCAAAAAAGGCTCTTAGCCACGGCCGGGACGGCGTGCGTGGGGGTGGGGATAGCCGGTATATTCATCCCGATATTGCCCACCACCCCTTTTCTATTACTCGCGGCATACTGTTATATGCGGAGCTCGAACAGACTGTACCGGTGGCTGCTGAACAACCGCTTTTTCGGGTCGTACGTAAAGAACTACGTCGAAGGCAGGGGGATGCCCTTACACCTAAAAATTATCACGATAGCGCTCCTATGGATAACTATCGGCCTGACAACGGCATTCGGTGTCGAGAATATTGCTATAAGAATCGTGCTAATAATAATAGCCGCCGCCGTTACTACACATATAGTCATGATTAAAGCAAAAGTTGGCTCGCGAAAAAAGCCACGGTGTTAATACTGAGACCATTATTCTTAAAATACGACGGCATCACGTATTGCGCGTAAATTCTCTTCCGGCGTATCCGGCGGGAAAGTACAGCCCGGTCCAAGCATCCATCCCGTGTCCCCCATTGTTGCATATAATGCTTTGACCTGTGCTGCCAGCTTTTCCGGCGCGACGGAAACGAGTGCGCGGTCATGAGCCAGCCCCCCGATTACAGCGCGGTCGCCCACTATTTTTTTACCCTCCGCTAAAGACGGGTTGCCAGCGCCTAAAGCATCCCAGTTAAAAGCATGAACAGGATAGTCTTTGAGCAATGCCAGCATGTTGTTGTTGCGACAGACGTGCAAAACATGGAATTCGGCGGGCGGCAATGCCGAAAGTAGCTTAAGGTCGGAGGGCATGGCGTATTTCCTATATTCTTCTTCTGTCAGGCTATCAGTAGTCGCCCAGCTGGTGGTGGCGTAAAAAAGGCCGCTGGCGCCGCGCTCAAGGCAAGCTTTAGAGAAACTGATAAACGTATCAGTGATTACCTCAAGCGCCTGATTCACCTCTGATGTATGCTCGCGCAGATGATTCAAAAATATTTCTTCAGAGGCCGTCAGACGGGAGGCAATAGAGAGGGGCGTAAAAACGGTCATGATAAAGGGCACCCCGCCTTTCAGGCCACGGGAAATCAGTTCCAAGGCGAGCAGGTGCTCCCTCAATATGCCTTTATTAACATCCAGCACCTTGAGCTTCAACCAGTCGCCGGGGGTTTTTACAGGCACGGTTACGACATGCGGAGAGTTATCGCCGGTATATTGTATCCGTACTCCCCAGTCCTCAACGTGGTAGTAGGCGCGGGGATTGACCTTCATGAAATCCCAGTCGAACTGATTCTGGAAACCCAGCATGGCTTCTGCCAGGGTTTGCGCGGAGGTCTCCATCGAGTAAAAATGACGCCACATGCTTACGGGCACGCGGTCGACGTTATCACCCTTAAGTGCTGCCCTGACACGTTCCCAGTGAGTCATTTTCTCCGTCATGAACTCACTCCTTTCACAGCACCATGCTTTACATTATAACAAAGACGGCAGCGTAAACTAACGTCCTTCTATTTAAACATATCTGCGCTGAGCGGGCCGTCAGCGCCGGGGCCCTTAAAGGTAAATTCTTTACCATCCATCGTCTTGGTAAAAACCGGGGTCTGCAGGAGAGCCGTGAACAGGACGGGCCTGTTTATCACCCTGAAATTAAGGGGACAATGGGACATGTTCGGGGGAATATATACAACGGTGGGTTTATCGATTATGTATTTTTCCATCTCCTCACCGAGAAACAAGTCGATCTGCGCATCGAAGCTGCTAAACCAGTCGGCGGGATTATCGCCCAGAAAAATGAGATACTCATGAGCGTCGTGGGTATGAGCCTCCTTTTCCAGTAGAATCGGCTTGACGAAGAGCTGCCATCCCATGTTCATGTTGGCGCCAGGTATCTGATTTTCCCCTCTGAAATAAGCTTGAGGTTTGGATATAAAGGGCAAATCCATGTTCTCTTTTAGTCCGGAAAATACCAGCTGCTCATACTTTTTCTTGGCCATTACTACTCCTTTTTATTTCAGGTTACAAACGATGATACTATAGAAACAGTAGAAGTTCAACGGGAATTATCTTTTAATAATGATAATAAAACGGCAGTGGCAGCAGGCGGATTTTAACTTATAATTCCTATTCCGGAGGATTGTCCTGTTCCAGCCAATGAAGAGCCTCTTTCATATCATCCGTTGCCAACCCGTATAAACCGCGATTACGCGCCACCGTTTCACCAAATTTACGGGGATCCAATAAAGATTTACTTACCACAAAAGTGACTTTAATAGGATGCATCCGACGGGCAAGAAGTTTTGAATTCTCTTTAACAAAGAATATCGCTAGAAGAAAGCGGTCCAGCGTTGATACTTTTCCTGAAAAATCGCGGCAATCAACAAGTATTTTATAAACATCGTTTTTTCGGGCCTGGTTCACAACATCGGCATAAGCTTTTTTTATATCTCCCCAGCTACGTCCACCTATTAGTGATATTTTTCCAGTTATTTTAACATAAATATACGATTTTCTAATTTCAACTGAGTGCTTCATTTCTCTGCCACCCCTAACCCTCACGAACTACAAATATTAGAGAAAATGTAAAATATACAAATATAATAGCATTTACCAATAAAAGAAACCAGAAAAAATAGTAACAGAAATTATATTTAAATGGAAATGGCGGCAACGGGTCGTGATTTGTGCCACCTTCCAAGGACTCATCAACATCCCGAGAGAAGCGGGCTTAGCTATTATATCAATTCTTTGAAGAGCTATTACAAGAAGAGTATAATGCACCTGAAAACCCGAATATAATTTTTGACGAGGTTATTATGAAATCAACTCCAAAAGACTTCTCTATATTTGAAAAGTTCAATTTCGAGAATAAGCCCGTATCTATAAAATTTTTGCTCAATAAGCCTAAAGGATTGAAGCGCCTTGATGACAGTATACCTATCTGCAGAATGTTCCGGGAAGCTCAAACCCGCCCACCATTTTACGCAGGGAAAGATAACTTCGCCTGCGTGGATAGTCTGGTTTTAGGTATGGAAGAACCCACTCCCATTGTAGAGAGCGGACAGATAGGCGATAAGGAAAAAATATACCAGGAAGCACGGGCCAACCGCAGAATATACCAATACATACAAAAAATACCCAAAGACACGGTTAGATACGTTGCATTCTCTACAGTCGATAATATATCCTTCACCCCTGACGTTCTTATCTTTACCGCCACACCGTCGCAGGCAGAAATTTTACTAAGAGCGCTTAGTTTTTCAACCGGGAAACCTCTAGTTTCAAAATTAACTCCCGTCCTGATGTGCGCCTGGCTATTCGTTTATCCTTTTATGACCGGAGAAATTAATTACATTGTCACCGGCATCGGATATGGCATGAGGACCCAAAAAATACTGCCGGAAGGGTTATTCCTTATTTCCGTACCTTATGACTTGATAAATATGCTGATAGAGAACCTGAAAGAGATGGAGTGGGTTCTCCCGATAACAACCTTGAGTGAAGAGGAAAGAAAAGATTATTCCGCCAGGGTCATGGAGGAAATCACAACAGAATACCAGAATGGCTAATAATTAGTGGTAGCGTAGGGATTTTAACCTGCGACCAAGGGCTTATTATTTACGCTTCCTTATTTATGTGATTTTATTTACACATTATATACATTTTTTCCTTAAGTTAAAGGAAGACCAATCGTAATTTTGTTTTCTCAAGTCGGGTTATGCGCAGTAATGTGAGAAAACCTTACTTTTCCAATTAATTATCTCTTCACTGGTTATCCGTTAGGGGTATTGACAAACCCTAAGAGACGTGTTATCATTGATAATATACGGTAATCGGTTGCCGTAATCCTTATATTATATCCAGTAAAAAACGGGGATAAAATACGGAAATGAAAAAGGTATATGTTAATGAAAATGTCTGCATGGGCTGTCGCCTCTGCGAGGTGTACTGCCTGCTGAAACACGCCCATACCAAAGACCTTATCAAAGCCTACAAAAAAGAATCGCCGCGGGCGCTGCCGAGAGTCCGCGTTGACGAGAGCGGCATCGTGTCGCTTTCCGTACGCTGCGAGCACTGCGTCGATGCCCCTTGCGTTAAGGCGTGTCTTACCGGCGCCCTATCCAGAGACCCGGTTACCGGACTGGTAACGGTAGACGAAGAGCGGTGCATCGGCTGCGGTACCTGCGCCCTCGTGTGCCCGCTGGGCGTGCCTAAACTGGACAAAGCCCAGAAGAAAATGGTCAAGTGCGACCTCTGCCAGGACGAGGAAATACCTGTCTGCGTGGCCAACTGCCCCAACGAGGCGCTGGTCTATATGGAAGAAAAACCTGATACTAATCCGGTGGTGAATTATGTCAACAACAACTAACACAAAATATCTGATTATAGGAAACTCGGCGGGCGGTATCGGTGCGGCCGAGGCCATCCGCGAGGTGGACGGGGTCGGAAAGATAACCATTATCTCCGATGAGCCCTACCCTGCCTATTCCCGACCGCTTATCTCGGAGTACCTGGCACAGCCATGTCCGCTGGAGAAGATGCTGTACCGCAAACCGGACTTCTACAAGGCCAATGGTATTCAGTCTGTCCCCGGGGAGAAGGCCGTCGCGATAAATCCGGCAGAACATACGGTAAAACTGGAAAGCGGTGGATTTATTAAGTGGCGGAAGCTGCTGCTGGCTACCGGCGGCACGCCCATCGTACCGACGATGGAAGGAATAGATTTAAAGGGTGTTTTTACTTTTAACAGGCTCGACGACGCCAAGGCGATCGATACGTTCCTGAACGAATACCGTAGTAATGTAAAGGCTGTGGTTATCGGGGGAGGCCTTATCGGGGTCAGTGTCACGGAGGCGCTGGTAAAGTGGGGCGTTGAGGTGACCATTGTTGAAATGAAGGACTACGTTCTGAATACGATTCTCGATGAAGAGGCAGCGGCCCTGGAAGCGGATGCCCTGGAGCAGGCGAGCGTCGGTATCATCACCGGCCGCACCGTCGCTAAAATCAACAGTCAAACCGCCGGCGAGGTCGGCAGCGTGACCTTAGACGACGGCCGGACACTGCCCGCCGACATGGTGATTATCGCTATCGGCGTCAAGCCGCGGCTGGACCTAGTTGCCGGAACTAAAATTAAGACAAACCGCGGCATCGTGGTCGATAGGACCATGGCCGCCTCGCTGCCGGATATCTACGTCTGCGGCGACGCCGCCGAGGCTTACGACTTCGTGATGGGTGAAAACCGCCCCACACCGGTATGGCCCAACGCTTACGAAGGCGGCTGCGCGGCCGGTCTGAATATGGCGGGAAAAAAGACGGAATATACGGGCGGCACGTCCATGAACGCCCTGAAATATTTCGGGCTGAACATCGTCTCCGCCGGTCTGGTAAATCCGCCCGATGACGGCTACAAGACCATCGTCAACCGGCACAACGGTACCTACCGCAAGGTCATTTTGAAAAAGGGAAAACTGGCGGGCTTTGCCTTCGCCGGGGATATTGAAAAATCGGGGATTATTTACAATTTGATGAAAGACGGCGTAAATGTCGATAGCTTCAAGCAGCAGCTCGTCGCCGATGATTTCGGCCTGGCTTCTCTGCCTGAATCCGCCTGGCGCTCAAAACTAGCCAAGCCTTCAGCGTCGGCCGTTCCTATCACCACTGCCGAACCGAAGGAAGAGGCTGTCATCGGTGACTAGTATTACTATCCGGGAGGACACCAATGAAAAATTTGATTGAAATAAACAACACTTATAATGACGATAAAGTAATCGACGCCTGTTCCCTATTCGGCGCTATGGACAGGTCCGGTCGGAGATTCTCCGGTGAGGGCGTAATCAAGGCCATCGCCAACATGCACGACCGGGGCAACGGACTAGGCGGCGGCTTTGCGGCCTATGGCCTTTACCCGGAACATGCCGATAACTACGCCCTGCACGTGATGTACTTAAGTATTAAAAACAAGCTGGAAACCGAGGAATTCCTGCGCGACCGCTTTAACGTGGTCTGGCAGGAGGAGGTGCCTTCCCGAAGGACAGCGGCGATAAAAAATCCACCGCTGGTCTGGCGCTATTTCGTGGACGCGCCCCAGAGCCTCCCGGAAAACCAGTCGGCAGACGACTACGTCGTAGAGCAGGTCATGGAAATAAACACCGGCGATAATGACAGCTTCGTATTTTCCAGCGGCAAGAATATGGCGGTCTTCAAGGGCGTCGGCTATCCGGAAGAAATCGCCGAGTATTTTAAGCTGGAGCAGTATAAAGCCTATATCTGGACCGCCCACGGCCGCTTCCCGACAAATACGGCGGCGTGGTGGGGCGGGGCGCACCCATTTTCGATACTGGACTGGACGGTGGTGCATAACGGCGAAATTTCGTCCTACGGCATCAACCGGCGCTACCTGGAGCAGTTCGGCTACAAGTGCACCATGCAGACGGACACGGAGGTCATCGCTTACGCCGTCGACCTGCTCATGAGAAAGCACAACCTGCCAATAGAGATAGCCGCCAGGGTATTAGCGGCTCCATTCTGGGATGAAATCGAGCGGATGCCGAAAAAAGAGCAGAACCTGATGCGGACGATACGCCAGACCTACGGCAGCCTGCTTTTGAACGGGCCTTTTGCCGTCGTTATCGCCCACAACGGCGAGATGATAGGGCTGACCGACCGTATCCGTTTACGCCCGCTGACGGTGGGGGAAAAGGGCGATATGCTCTACCTTTCTTCAGAGGAGTCCGCCATCCGGCTGATATCCCCTGACCTCGATAACGCCTGGTCGCCCATGGGCGGCGAGCCGGTTATCGGCAAGCTTAAGCCGGGCGCTGAATTACAGTCGGAGAGCAGGGAGGCGGCGGCGTTGCACTAGCCAGCTTTGCGCCGCGGGGGAGGAGAAAAAATGAAAACATTCATAACACCTAAATTTAAAATAAATAGAGACGAAGACCGCTGCATCCAGTGCCAGGTATGTGTCAACCAGTGCAGCTTCGGGGCTAACTACTACGACGCCGAAGAAGATATGGTTAAAAGCCGCGAGGAGCTGTGTGTGGGATGCCATCGCTGTGAAGCGTTCTGTCCCACCAATGCCATACGGGTGACCTATAACCCGCTGGACTACCGCGGTAACTACAACTGGCGACCGGATATCATCGAGGATATCGGCAAGCAGGCGGAAACCGGCGGCGTGCTGCTAACCGGCATGGGCGACGATAAAACGCAGCGTATTTACTGGGACCATATCGTGCTCAATGCCAGCCAAGTAACCAACCCCTCCATCGACCCCCTCCGCGAGCCGATGGAGCTTACCACCTACCTCGGGCAAAAGCCGGAACGCCTGGAACTGGAGCCGGATACGCATAATCTCAAGACAAAAATGACACCACAGGTAAAACTGGACGTGCCGGTGATGTTCTCCGCCATGTCCTACGGGGCGGTCAGCCTCAACGTACAGGAGTCGCTGGCCAGGGCGGCCAAGGAGATGGGCACTTTATGGAACACCGGCGAGGGCGGCCTGCACCCCAGCCTGTATAAATACGGCGACAACACGATTGTCCAGGTGGCCTCCGGTCGCTTCGGCGTGCATGCCGATTACCTGGATGCCGCTAAGGTAGTGGAGATAAAAATAGGCCAGGGCGCCAAGCCGGGCATCGGCGGGCATTTGCCGGGTGAGAAGGTCAGCGCCGACGTTTCACTGACGCGCATGATTCCGGAAGGCACCGACGCCATATCGCCGGCGCCCCAGCATGATATTTACTCCATCGAGGACCTTTCGCAGCTTATTTATGCGATTAAAGAAGCTACAAATTACACCAAGCCGGTGTCGGTCAAGATTGCCGCCGTGCACAACGCAGCCGCCATCGCCAGCGGCATCGTCAGGGGCGGGGCGGATATCGTGGTTATCGACGGACTGCGTGGAGCTACCGGCGCGGCGCCCAAGGTCATCCGCGATAATGTGGGCATCCCCATCGAGCTGGCGCTGGCTTCGGTGGACAGTCGCTTGAGGCAGGAAGGCATACGCCATAAGGCCTCCCTGGTGATATCCGGGGGCATCCGCAGCAGCGGCGATGTGGCGAAGGCTATTGCCCTCGGCGCCGACGCCGTGAATATCGGGACGGCCGCGCTTATTTCGCTGGGCTGCCATGTCTGCCAGCAGTGCCATACCGGCAAGTGCGCCTGGGGCATCTGCACCACCGACCTGCGTCTTACCAAGCGTATCAACCCGGAAATCGGCGCGCGGCGGGCGGCTAATTTGCTCCGCAGCTGGAGCATCGAACTCAAGGATATCCTCGGCGGACTCGGCGTCAACGCACTTGAGAGTCTGCGAGGTAACCGACTGCACCTGCGCGGCATCGGCCTATCAGATACAGAACTTGAGATACTGGGGATAAGAATGGCTGGAAGCTAACATGACGACGATGAGTGAAAAAATAATGAAAATAAATACCGCAGGTGTTTATTACCGGGACCTGAATGCCCGGCTAAGGGACGCTATTGCAGACGGCGCGACTAAAATTGAGCTGCGGAACGTTCACGGGCAGAGGTATATCGGCACGGACCTGGACAAGCCGGTGGAAATCGAGATATCCGGCACGCCCGGCAACGACCTCGGCGCTTTTATGAACGGGCCGCGCATTATCGTCCACGGCAGCGCGCAGGACGGCTGCGGCAACACCATGAACGAGGGCGAAATCATCGTGCACGGTCGCGCCGGCGATACCGTCGGCCTATCCGCCCGGGGCGGTAAGATTTATATTCGCGATGACGTGGGCTACCGCGCCGGCATCCACATGAAGGAGTATAAAGGTAAAAAGCCCGTCATCGTCATCGGCGGGACTGCCCAAGACTTCCTCGGGGAGTACATGGCCGGAGGGACCATTATATTACTTGGCATGAATTTAAAGAAAGGCCAGGGCCACCTTTCCAGATACGTGGGAACGGGGATGCATGGCGGGGTTATTTACGTACGCGGTAGTATCCCCAAACACCATCTCGGCCGGGAGGTTGGCGTGGCCAAACCGAATGAGAAAGATAAAGCCGTTATCAAGGAGCATGTAACCGTATTCTCCAGGCTGTTCGGCTTTAGCGCCGATGATATCCTAAAGGGCAATTTTATCAAGCTTTATCCGCGCTGGCTGCGCCCTTACGGTCGACTCTATGCCTACTAACGTAAAAAGGTTATAAGATGGTATTATCTATTGAGAGAAACGTCGGTAATAATTTACCGGTATTTACCAAAGAGAACAAAGCTATGGAACGCATTCTTATAATTTCCACGGATGCTGCATTGACGGATAACCTGCGACGGGAAATCACTCACGGCGGCTACGATTGCGCTAGCGTTACCGGCGATGATTATCTTAAGGCAATCAACAGGCAAGCTCTACGCCTGATTATTATAGATATCAGCCGCCGTTTCGATACCGGTGTTATGGAACTTATCGCAAATATTAAAAAACGCAAGGAACTGCCGGTAATAGCCCTGGTTGCGTCGGAGGACCTGGCGGGAATTGATGATTTTGATGAGATAGATGATTTTATTATCTATCCTTACGATGAGACCGAGCTTTTAATGCGGTTGAAGCGCCTGCTGCAAAAGAACAAGAAGTCTGATAACGACGAAAAAATTCAGCGCAACGGGCTGACCATCGACCTGGTCACCTGCGAAGTAACCGTGGACGGTAAAAAAGCCGACCTTACCTATAAGGAATACGAGCTATTGAAGCTGATGGCCGGCAGCCCCGGCCGGGTCTTTACGCGTGAGGCACTGCTGGATAAAATCTGGGGGTATGATTACTTCGGCGGCGACCGTACCGTGGACGTTCATATGCGGCGGCTCCGCAGCAAAATCGAGGACGCTAACCATACTTATATCGAGACTGTGCGCAACATCGGCTACCGGTTTACCAAAGGTAGCTAACCGCAACTATTTTTAACGTAAACGTAACCTCTCCGTAATCCACGCGTAACATTAGCCGGGTAGAATGAAGACATCAAGACCATAAGGAGGTCCTAGATGCCTGTCAATACGGGAGATACAGCATGGCTCTTGATGTCTGCGGCACTGGTAATGCTGATGACGCCGGGACTGGCGCTCTTTTACGGGGGTATGGTACGGCGTAAAAATGTACTTTCCACTATCATGATGAGCTTTGCCTTCCTCGGGCTGGTGGGTTTGCTCTGGGTGCTTTACGGCTACAGCTTAAGCTTTGGCAATGACCATGCCGGCATTGTAGGGGGTCTTAATTTCCTCGGCTTGAATAACGTGGGGCAGGAGCCTTCTGCTATTTATGCCAGCACTACCCCCCACCTTGCCTTTATGATATTCCAGGCGATGTTCGCCATTATTACCGTTGCCCTGTTTACCGGCGCCGTCGTGGAAAGGATTAAATTCGGTTCTCTACTGGTCTTTTCCGCTCTATGGCTGACTATCGTCTATGTGCCGACGGCCCACTGGGTCTGGGGCAGCGGCGGCTGGCTGGCCGGCCTCGGCGCGCTTGATTTCGCCGGCGGAACGGTGGTACATATCAACGCGGGTGTTTCGGCGCTGGCGCTGGTGATGCTGCTGGGACGGCGCCGCGGCTTTCCCGGCAACTCCATGGAGCCCAACAACATCCCGATGGTCGTGCTGGGCGCAGGACTTTTATGGTTCGGGTGGTTCGGCTTCAATGCCGGCAGCGCGCTGACATCCGGCGGACTTGCTTCCAGCGCCTTCGTGGCCACGAATATCGCGGCGGCCGCGGCGGCCTTCACCTGGATGATTATCAGCTGGCTGCACAGGCGCCCCACCGTACTCGGTACGGTTACCGGCGCAGTGGTGGGTCTGGTGGCGATTACCCCCGCCGCAGGCTTCGTGACACCGCTGGCGGCTATTCCCATCGGCGCGATTGCCGCGGTGATTTCCTACTACGGCATGACGCTACTTAAAATCAAGCGCGGCGTCGATGATTCGCTGGACGTTTTCGCCTGTCACGGACTGGGCGGCATCTGGGGGGCTTTAGCCACCGGCATTTTCGCTACCGTATCCGTGAACTCCGCCGGCGCCGACGGCCTGATTATGGGTAATGCCATGCAGCTTCTCAAGCAGCTAATCGGTGTCGTGTCGGTCGGGGGATTTGCCTTCATCGCCACGCTGGGCATCGGCAAGCTCGTCGACAAGACGATGGGCTTGAGAGTAGGCCAAGCAGAAGAAACGGTCGGCCTGGATATCTCCCAGCACGGTGAAAGGGCTTACGGAGGTCTGCTCCGATGAAGAAGGTTGAAGCGATTATCCGGGAAGAACGGTTTGAGGCCGTCAAGAAAGCCCTCGAAGAAAATAGCTACTTCGGTATGACGGTCAGCGAGGTCAGCGGCCGCGGCAAGCAAAAGGGGATTTCTCTCCAGTGGCGCGTGGGAGAACAACGGGTCGACCTCCTGCCCAAGCTGAAAATAGAGCTGGTGGTGCTGGACCAAGACGTAGTGCCGGTTATCGACGCCATCGTGAGAAACGCCCGCACGGGTGATACCGGCGACGGCAAGATATTCATCCTGCCAGTGGAGACCGTCGTGCGTGTGCGCACCGGTGATAGAAATGAATCCGCCATCTAGCTGTATTTTATCTGATAAAATAAATACGGAGCTTAAAAGAATATCATGGATAAAAAAGCCTTCCTGGCTTTAGCGGACGGCTCGATACACAATGGCTACACCTTCGGCGCCCAGACGGACGCCGTGGGCGAAGTCGTCTTTTGTACCAGCATGGTCGGCTATCAGGAAATGCTCACCGACCCCTCCTACGCCGGCCAGATTCTAGTCCCGACCTATCCCCTTATCGGCAACTACGGTACCAACAAACAGGACATCGAGTCGAACAAGATACAGGTGCGGGGCTTTGTGGTCAGGGAAGAGTGCCTCGAGCCCAGCCATTACCTTAATCAAGAGACCATCCATGAATATCTTAATCGCAATAAGACCCCCGGTATTTACGGCGTGGATACCCGCGCCATTACCCGCCGCCTGCGCTCACACGGCGTGATGATGGGTATGATAACCAGCAGCAAGACCCCGCGGCAGGCGCTGGAGGAATTAAGCCGTAGCCCAGACTACGGCACCATCGATTTTGTGAAGCAGGTCTCCACGAAAAAAGCCTGCAAATGGCAAGACGTGATAAAAGAACCAAAACACCGTATCGTTGCCCTTGATTGCGGATTGAAATTCAACATCCTGCGCATTCTCAACCGGCTGGGCTGCAGCGTGACCGTCGTCCCCTGCACGGCTTCGGCCAAGGAAATCCTCTCGCTTAAGCCGGACGGCATTCTTCTTTCTCCCGGCCCCGGCGACCCCGAGCTGCTGGACTATATCGTGGCTACGGTCAAAGAGCTGGTCGATAAGAAGCCCATTATGGGCATCTGCCTGGGCAACCAGCTTATCGCCCGGGCTTTCGGCGGCCGCAACTATAAATTAAAGTTCGGGCACCGCGGCGGTAACCATCCCGTGCGCGAGCTGTCCACCGGCCGGGTCTATATCACGGCGCAGAACCACGGATATGCCGTGGATGCCGATAGCCTCAAGGACGGACTGGAAATCACCCATATCAACCTTAACGACGGCACGGTCGAAGGCCTGCGTCACAAGGAATTACCTATTTTCGCCATTCAATATCATTCCGAGGCCTCGCCGGGTCCCTGGGACAGCACCTATCTCTTCGATAGATTTTTAAAAATGATAGAAGGAACTCAACCTTGAAACCGTCTAAAGTATTGATTATCGGTTCGGGCCCCATCGTTATCGGGCAGGCGGCGGAGTTCGATTACGCCGGCACGCAGGCCTGCAAAGCCATGCGGGAAGAGGGCATTGTTTCCGTGCTGGTCAACTCCAATCCGGCCACCATCATGACCGATGAAGGCGTCGCCGACGTGGTGTATATCGAGCCGCTGAATCTGGAGACTGTAACGCGAATTATTGAAAAAGAACGTCCGGACGGATTATTGCCCACCCTCGGCGGCCAGACCGGCCTTAACCTTGCCGTAGAACTGGCCGATGCCGGCGTCCTGGAAAAATATAACGTAAAAAGCCTGGGCACACCCATCGAGACAATTAGAAATGCGGAAGACCGCGAGCTATTTAAAGAACTTCTGATTAAAATCGGGGGACCCGTGCCGCCCAGCGCCAGTGTTAATACAATGGAGCAGGCTTGGGAGGCGGCCAAGGAAATAGGTCTCCCCCTCATCATCCGCCCCGCTTTTACGTTAGGCGGCACCGGCGGCGGCGTGGCGATGAACCTCGAGGAACTAGAGGTCGTCGTCTCCAAGGGCCTGGCCACAAGCCCCATTCACCAGGTGCTACTGGAAAAGTCCGTGGCCGGCTGGAAGGAAATTGAGTATGAAGTCATGCGGGACGGCGCCGATAACTGCATTACCGTGTGTAATATGGAGAACTTCGACCCCATGGGCGTCCATACCGGCGACAGCATCGTCGTCGCGCCCAGCCAGACCCTGAATAATAAAGAGTACCAGATGCTGCGTACCGCCAGCCTCAAGATTATTCGTGCGCTGGGCATCGAAGGCGGCTGCAACGTGCAGTTTGCCCTCGACCCGAACAGCGAAAATTACTACGTCATCGAGGTCAATCCCCGCGTCAGCCGTTCCTCTGCTTTAGCCAGTAAAGCCACCGGCTATCCCATCGCCCGTGTCGCCTCCAAGATAGCTATCGGTAAGCGGCTGGATGAGATACTCAACCAGGTGACCGGCAAGACGATGGCCTGCTTCGAGCCGGCGCTGGATTACATCGTTGTCAAAATTCCCCGCTGGCCATTCGATAAGTTTGCTGCCAGCGACCCCACCCTCGGCACGCAGATGAAAGCCACCGGCGAGGTCATGGCCATCGACCGTTGCTTCGAGGCCGCCCTCCAGAAAGCCGTCCGCTCGCTGGAGTTCAGCAAGAGCTCGCTGCTGTGGGAAGACCCCAAGTGGAAACTGACCGACGACCTCCTTTCTTACCCCCTCTTCCCCAACGAGTTAAGGCTCTGGGCTATTATGGCTGCCCTACGCAGGGGCATAACCCCAGAAGCCCTGGCGGAGCATACGAAGATAGACATCTGGTTTATAAACAAGATGCAGAACATTATCGACATGGAAAAGACGCTGCGTACGGAAAAGCTTACCAAGGATATTATGCTTTCGGCCAAGCGACTCGGCTTCACCGACGACCATATCGGGGCTCTGACGGGTCAGTCTTTCCGGCAGGTGAGACGACTGCGGCAGGAATGGCAAATCGAGACGGTCTATAAAATCGTGGATACCTGCGCCGCCGAGTTCGACGCTGCCACGCCCTATTATTACAGCACTTACGAGACGGAAGACGAGGCACAGCCGACGCAGCAGAAAAAGGTCATCGTCGTTGGCAGCGGCCCCATACGCATCGGGCAGGGCATCGAGTTCGACTACTGCTGTGTCCACGCCGCTTACGCCCTTAAGGACGAGGGCTATGAGACGCTGATGATTAACTGCAACCCGGAAACGGTCTCCACGGATTTCGATACCTCGGACAAGCTGTACTTCGAGCCCCTGACCGTTGAGGACGTCCTGAATATCTACGAGAAGGAAAAGCCCCTCGGTATTATCGTCCAGTTCGGCGGGCAGACGCCGCTCAACATCGCCGCGGAACTGGAAGAGCACGGCGTCAAGGTGCTGGGCACATCGGTGAATTCCATCGATATCGCCTCCGACCGCGGCCGTTTCGGCGAGGTGATGAAAAGGTATGGCATCCCCATGCCGGAATCGGGTATGGCCAGCAGCCTCGATGAAGCATTTACTATCGGGAGGCATATCGGCTTCCCGCTCATCGTGCGGCCTTCTTACGTTCTGGGGGGAAGGGGCATGGAAATCATCCACGACGAAGAGGAACTGAAGCAGTATGTCACCGCGGCCGTCGCCGTTACTCCTGACCGTCCCCTGCTTATCGAGCGCTACCTTGAGGACTCTATCGAGATTGAGGCGGACGCCGTGTCCGACGGCAAGGATGTTTTTATACCCACCATCATGGAGCATATCGAATACGCCGGCGTACATTCCGGCGATGCCGCCTGTGTCCTGCCTCCGGTCAGCCTTTCCAAGAAGCACATCGATACCATCAACGAGTACACCCGCCGCATCGCCATCGAGCTTGGAGTGGTCGGCCTGATGAACGTGCAGTACGTCCTCTGTAACGACGTCGTTTACGTCATCGAGGTCAACCCGCGCGCCTCCCGCACCGTGCCTATAGTCTCTAAGGTCTGTTCCGTTCAGATGGCGCGCCTGGCGACGCAAATCATCATGGGTAAAAAGGTCAAGGACCTGGGACTTAAGAACTGGAAGATACCCCACTACGGCGTCAAGGAGTCCGTCTTCCCCTTCAATATGTTCCCGGAGGTTGACCCCGTTTTACGACCGGAAATGAAGTCCACCGGCGAGGTGCTGGGCATCGCCGATTCTTTCGGCATGGCTTACTGGAAGGCGCAGGAGGCTGTCAACCGCCTGCCCACCGAGGGCACCGTGCTCATCACCGTCTCGGAGTCCGACCGACCGGCAGCGGCGGAAGTAGCGGCCGGGTTCGCTAAACTTGGCTTCAAAATAATAGCCACCGAAGGCACTCGCGAGTTTTTAGCCGGCAACGGTATAGCCAGCGAACACATTTTGAAAGAGCATGAGGGCCGCCCCAATATCACTGACGCCATCAAGAATAAGGAAATCAATCTCTTAATCAACACGCCCACCGGCAAGCTAAGCCGTTACGACGACTCATATATCCGCAAGGCGGCAATCAAGTACCGGGTGCCTTATATCACCACGCTGGCGGCGGCCAAGGCGGCTGTCAAGGGCATCACCGCTTACCGCGAGGGCCGGGAGGACGTAAAATCCCTCCAGTCCTACCACAAGAACATTGAATCATCGTCACAGTAACAGCGTTTGAATTTATCATCCTATGCCATCGACCGCTGGTTCTTTCATTTGACAAAACAACGGATAAGAGTATAATAGACATACCTATAAATAACTAAATATGTTTGTTAGAATGTTTGTGGATAAGAATACGGGCGCAAACATCCTTAATCAATCGGTTACGGGTGTTCATTTTTTATTTTAGTCTAACAGCCTAAGGACCCAATGAAGCCTGTGTTTTTCGAACACACATCAGATAGAAAAGCGATATTAGCAGGTGTTATAGGCGTTGGTGCCATTGGTACTCCAAATAAATTTGACATTAATCTACGGGATGTATAATGCCGTGAACTTGTAACGAAACATTGATTTTTTATTAAAATACGAAGAATTTTAATAAAAAGTTGAAAAACTGCATCAAAATATATTAAGCTACATATAATTCAATATATTAGTTAATTTAAAGATTACAGGAGGTGTTATATGGCATGATTTCAAGAGGTAACTCTTCATTTGGTATTAATAGAGGAGGATAAGTAACGGAATGAAGAAGTTTTTATTGATTATTACGTCCATTGTTATAGTATTTGGTATTCTTCTGAGTGGCTGTGGCGAGTCTGAAGAGACGACCACTCCAGCCGCTACCACTCCATCCGATACCACTCCTGCGGAGACCACCGAGGAGACACCAGCGCCTTACGGCACGCTCCGCGTCGCCATGCCCGATTTTGCAGAGGAGACCTTCGACCCGAACAACAACTCTGCAACCTGGGGCTACCTCTTTTATGACTCCGTAATCAACTGGGGCCCCGATGGGGATCTCGTGGGAGAGGCGGCTGAAAGCTGGGATATAAGTGAGGACGGACGGACCTGGACATTCCATATCCGCCCGGGAATGACATTCCACAACGGCGACCCGGTTACATCCGCCGATTTCCTCTACAGCGTTAACCATTTCATGGACCCGGATTCGACGAATCCGTGGGCCCCCCGCCTCACCTCGAACTTTGAATCCAATTCCGCTCCTGATGAGTACACTTATGTCCACACAACATTAACTCCCGAGCTTACCCTGGCAGCTACCTGGGCCGCCCCCCTGCCGATTTTACCCAGTAAGTATATCGAAGAAAACGGATTTGATTACTTTCTCGACCACCCGATCGGGTCCGGACCCTGGAGTTTCGTTGAACTGATACCGGAAACCAGTGTCACATTCGAGGCGTTCGATGACTACTGGGATGGGGCACCCTATTTCGAGAATCTCGTGTTATATCAGGTGCCGGAAGAGGCGACCCGGGTTGCCATGATCAAGCGGGACGAGGTCGACCTCATTCAGGTAACCATGGACAGGACAGTCGAGCTGAGAGATGAGGGTTACCGCCTGCAGGAAATCGGCCTGCCTACTATATCCATCTACGCTTTCCAGGGGACCTGGTGGACCGACGGGCCGACAGGGGATATAAAGATACGTCAGGCGATGTCCTACGCCATTGACCGGCAGGAAGTAATCGATACTTACTTCCATGGACTGGGATACCCGGGCTGCTTTTGGTTTATGACCGAACTCACCTGGGGATACGACCCGGCATTGGCGGCTGATCCGTACGACCCGGACCTGGCAAGGCAGTTAATAGAAGAAGCCGGATATCCGGATGCATTCGCCACGCCGACAATTCATTTATACACCCCGGAGCAATGGTCAGAGGAGATGCTGATATGCCAGGGTTACTGGCAGGAGATAGGCCTCGACGTCGAAGTACAGATTGTCGAGATGGGCAAGTTCTATGACCTGATGTTTTCCAGGGCGGACAGCCCGGATGCTGAATGTGTCGGGCAAATCTGGTCGTGGATAAACCCGGCCGTAAACCAGAATGTCTACCATTCATCCAACATGTTCACCTCACTGGGGGTACATACAACGTGCAACGACC
>JAFGHK010000092.1 GCA_016930185.1 Dehalococcoidales bacterium
CCGTATCGTCGATATGCCCCTGCACTAAATGCCCCCCGATTTCCCCGTTGAGCTTGAGCGGCCTCTCCAGGTTGACTTTATCTCCGGCGTGCAGCAGGCCTAAATTGGTCCTTTGTAGTGTCTCTGGCATCACGTCCACGGAAAAGGTTTTATCGTCGAATTCCGTCACCGTCAGGCATATTCCATTAACGGCGATACTCCCGCCCATCTGTAAGTCCTTGAGCGTAAGTTCCGCTCCCACCCTTATCCTCCCCGCCCCGACGGAGACAATACTCCCTACTTCTTCAACTATACCTGTAAACACGTCCTGCCCCTTTGAGGAATGCTAACCCTTTGCTGCTATTTTAACACTTGCCATAAGGTACGCGCAATAATACTGAAGAAAACCATACCGGCGCAAGCCGGTATCAAGTTTATTTTGCCATGTTTATTTTGGGGTATTGGCATCCCTCTATGTAAAAGAGGGATAAGAGGGAAATTTCTCCCCCTTAAACCTGCTTGGTAAATAATGTCTGCGTTAAGCACTCCGGGAACGTATTATCGTATTTATGCTGTAGTTCCTTGTCAATCCCTCTGGTATTGAGGCAGAGCTTGATGTCCTTGCCGTCATCGTAAGTCCATGCCTCTTCGTATCGGTCGTTCAGCGACCGCAGCTTTTCCAGCGTGAGAGGCGGTTTGGCCTGGACCAATAGGTGGGGGACATAACCGCATTTCAGGTAAAATCCCTCGGCAGCTTCCATCGCCTCCACCGTGATTAAATGGTGGCCCTTTGCCGCCGCCCGTTTTTCCAGCTCTTTAAGCAGCGACGATGCGATGCCTTGATTTCGGTATCGTTCCGTTGCCGCCACCGTGCTTAGGTTAATGCTGTCATTGCTTTCTACGTAGCCGAAGACTACCCCCGCAATCTCTTCTCCATGTTGCGCGTACAGCATGAAGTCGTTGTTGGCGGGCATTCGCTCCAGCCAGAACTTACTGAAAAAGGTCGGTCTGTCGAGATTGCCGCTGTCTTTAAAAACCGACTTCGCAAAAGCAAGCGCGTTGTTGAGCTCGGTTTCGCTCGTGACTTTTTTTATATCATACCTGAACAAATTCTCTCCATACTAAACAGGGCGGGCTGAAAGCCCGCCCCTTGGTTATTGCATCTTGTATCTTGTTTCTTTCCCCTAGTTACTCTCTCTTCCCCCCACCCCCTTCGCCGTCTTGGCGCCTTTCTTCTCCGACTCTTTAGGACGCAGGTCACGTGTCGCTTTGCCGGCCCGCCACATCTCGGAGTTGTGTATCTCCGCCAGTTCCTTTCCCAGTACCTCCTTGTAGTCCGCCCCGCCTACCGACTCTATAACGCGGCGCGTTTCCGTGCCGTTGGCCACCCGTTCGTAGAGCTCTTTGAACAGCGGCATTACCGCTATCTTGAACTTGGGCTTCCAGTCGAGCGCGCCCCGCTGTGCTGTCGCCGAGCAGTTGGCGTACATCCAGTCCATCCCGTTTTCCGCCACCAGCTTAATCAGGCTTTCGGTGAGTTCTTCCACCGTCTCGTTAAACGCCTCGCTGGGCGAGTGCCCGTGCGACCTTAAGGTGTCGTACTGCGCCTCCATGATGCCTGCCAGTGCGCCCATCAGGACCCCCCGCTCCCCCACGAGGTCGCTGAAGACCTCGTTCTCAAACGTGGTAGGGAACAGGTAGCCCGACCCTATGGCGATGCCCAGCGCTAGGCAGCGCTCTTTGGCGCGCCCTGTTGCGTCCTGGAAAATGGCGAAGCTGGAGTTTATCCCCGCCCCGCTTAAGAAATTGCGCCTTAAAGACGTCCCGCTGCCCTTGGGCGCCACCATGATAACGTCCACGTCCTTGGGCGGAATTATCCCCGTCTGGTCTTTATAAACGATTGAGAATCCGTGTGAAAAGTAAAGCGCCTTGCCCTTGGTCATCTGTTTCTTGATGGTCGGCCAGATTAGCTTCTGGGCGGCGTCGCTTACCAGCATCTCGATAATCGTGCCTTTCTGGGCCGCTTCCTCTATCTCGAACAGGTCTTTGCCGGGCTTCCACCCGTCCTTTACCGCCCGGTCCCAGTCGGCTTTGAACGCCTTGCTCTGCCCGATGATGACCTTGAAGCCGTTATCCTTCATGTTCAGCGATTGCCCCGGCCCCTGCACCCCGTACCCGATAACCGCTATCGTTTCGTCTTTCAGTGCCTTGCGGGCTTTCTCCATCGAGAACTCGCTCCGCATGATTACTTCCTCTTTCACTCCCCCGAAATCGATGATTGCCATTTTCTTTTCCTCCATGAAATAAAGATGTGTACTTTGAGTATAGCTAAAGCTGGAGTTGAATTCAAGGATGGTCCTTGCTTTACTTGTTGCATTTATGTTTAGTACAGGGTATAATTAATACATAGTTCAAGTTTAGGTTAATACAGGCTTCTTGAAATCCCCTTAGATTTACATCAAGTATTGGATGGCCCGAGCTCTAACTAAATCATTAAGAGAGGAGGTCATCCAATGAGTTTTGAAGATAAGACCCTCACATGTTCCGATTGCGGTAATTCCTTTACTTTTAGCGCCGAGGAACAGGAGCAGTTCCAGCAAAGAGGCTATACCAACGAGCCCAAACGCTGCCCCGAATGCCGTCAGGCTAGGAAATCAGAGCGTTATGGCAGCAGCTATGGCTCTATGGGCCATCGCCAGATGTACCCCGCGGTTTGCGCTGAATGCGGCAAGGAAACTTCTGTGCCGTTCGAGCCTAGACAGGGCAGACCGGTTTACTGCAGCGATTGTTTCCGTAAGGTAAGAACCACCAGGTAAACCTGCTCAACTAAAAAATATACATGGGCTGGCAATGTCCGGCCCATGTATCTCCAACACGGACTCGTATTTTACTGGAAAGGTGTGAATTATGATTGATAAAAAACCCAGAAGGACCATGGCCTTCGTCGAACATGACGAGGATTTTATAAAAAAGTTAGCCGGAGATGTCGGCTGCCATTACTCCAGGGCTAATGAACGCACCTATAATCTGAAGAAACATAAATCCAGTATTCAAGGCAAAATTGATATTTTCGCCTGGGTCCACAAGGAAGATGAAAATTATTTTTGGGTGGCTACGAGGAAAATATGGGTAGAGCAGGCCAGGTCGAAAGCAATGTCCGGCAGAAATAAGGCTCAACCCGGTTGTTTTTCCAGGGATACCCAGCATGCGGAAGACAGCGTGTGTTTTAATATGAAAGATGACTACCAGAAAACTGTCAGAGCCCTTTCTATGATAAATAAAATGCGGTAATTTTAAATTAAACGCCGTTCTGGTAATTCACAGGCGATAGTTATACAATAAAAAATAAAAAACAATGGAGAAGTAATATGAATATACTTCTTGTCTATCCGAGATACCCTGACACTTTCTGGAGCTTCAGGCACGCCCTTAAGTTTATATCCAAAAAAGCAAATTTCCCGCCGCTCGGACTGCTTACGGTTGCCGCCATGCTTCCCGCCGCTTGGGAGAAAAAAGTGGTGGATTTGAATGTAAGTCCTTTGCATGATGAAGATATCAGGTGGGCGGATTTTCTCTTTATCAGTTCCATGGTGGTGCAGAAGGATTCGGCAAAAGAAGTGATTGCCCGGTGCAATAAGCTGAATACTAAAGTGGTGGCCGGCGGTCCTCTTTTCACTACCGGACACGAAGAATTCACAGGGGTCGACCACTTTGTGCTCGGTGAGGCTGAAGTCACCCTCCCGCAATTCCTGACCGACCTTGCCGATGGGTGCCCCAAACCCATCTATGCGTCAGATGAACGACCTGATATCGGTAAGACCCCTATTCCTCTGTGGTCGCTTATTAACATGAAGGATTATTCCGCGATGAGCCTGCAGTATTCCCGGGGTTGCCCCTTCGATTGTGAATTTTGCGATATCATCGTGCTTAACGGCCATGTTCCCAGGACTAAAAGCAGTCAGCAAATGGTGGATGAACTGGAATCGCTTTACAGCGGCGGCTGGCGGGGCAGTTTATTCATCGTCGATGATAATTTCATCGGCAATAAAAAGAA
>JAFGHK010000012.1 GCA_016930185.1 Dehalococcoidales bacterium
GGTATGTTTCTGTGGCACTTTCCGTAGGGTCGCCCCTCCTGGGTGTTACCCAGCATCCTGCCCGGCGGAGCTCGGACTTTCCTCCCCGATAAGCGTAAGCCCATCGGGGCGGTCACCCGGTTTACTTGGCCCGCTTACAGTGTAGTGGAGGCAGGGGAGGGTGTCAATGGGGGATTTGAATTTGGTTTCACTATGCCCCTCTGAAACACCCCATTTTGGGGTATTGACGTCCCTCTTTGTAAAAGAGGGATAAGAGAGGGATTTTTATCTCCCGTCCAGCGCCTTGTTCGCCAGCGCGTCCGCCTGCCGGTTTTGCTCGCGGGGGATGTAGGTAATAGAAAATTTCTCCAATTTGCCAATAAGCTGCACCACTTGCTGATACAGGGGCCGTAGCGCGGTGTTTTTTATCTTGAAATTCCCGTTGATTTGATTTACAGCCAGCTTGGAGTCGGATTTCACACTAACGTTTTTCGCCCCCAGTCTTACGGCATCTTCCAGTCCGGCGATAATCGCCTGGTATTCCGCCTGGTTGTTGGTCGTAGGCGCTAATCGACGTGATATAGTGGCAACCGTATTGTCCTTTTCATCTTTTAGCGCCGCCCCTATAGCCGCCGGGCCGGGATTACCCCGCGCCGCCCCATCCGTATAGATAATGAGTTCTTCTATTTTCAAATTACGTGATACGCCTTTCCCGTTCATCATTCTCGCCTTGGAAAAACGTCTTCCCCCTTTTTTAAAGGGGGATTAGATGGGGATTTTAACATATTTTTTACTCACTTTTAAGATATAAATAGTATGCGGCCGCACGTGCCGCACTGCACCGGCTGGCCGCCTCGCGCTTTCTGGAGGACGCTGGCCGAGAGCGATATGCGGCAGGCGCGGCAGATGCCCTGTTCCACCCTGGCCACGGCCTGCTTCTTCTGCTTGCGGACCTTCTCATACAGGTCAACAGCGGTTGTGTCGATTTGCGATACCAGCAGCTTGCGGTTTTCGGTGAGTTCGTCGATGGTCTTGTTCAGCGACTCTATGTCGGATTTTAGCTGTTTTTGCTGCTGCTGCCACTCCGCCTCGAGCTTTTTAAAGTCTTCGTTGGCGGCGGCCAGGGCATTTTCAGCAGCTTCCATGCTCTCGATGGCTTCCAGGGCCTTGGTCTCCTGCTCATCGCTGAAGCCTTTCAGCGTGTTCATCTCGTGCTGGAGGTTGCCCAGCTCCTTGGGATTGTTGATTTTGCCACCGTAAAGCTGTTCCTCGACGGCTTTGATTTTACTGGACGTGTCGTCGAGTTCCGACTCGGCCTCGCGGCGCTTGTGCTGGAGTTCTTCCAGGACTTTCTCGTCGGCGGCGAGCTTTTTCTGGACGGCGTCCAGTTCCTCCCGCTTGCCGACCTGCCCTTTCTTGAGGTCGAGGGTCTGATGAGCATGCTCGATTTCAGTATCGATTTCCTGGAGTTCGTAAAGCTGCTTGGTGACCGGCATGGCTGTCCTATTCTATAACGGGCAGGGCAGAAAGGCAAACGGGGGAAAAGGTGACAAACAGGGTAGCTAAGGTAAAACACTTTTTTCAAAATTTAATAGTTCATCGACCGTGATAGGCACAATATCTAGCCCTTCAACAGTCTGCGCTCTTTTTATCTCTTTTATTGAGTCTTGAGAATAACCGAATGCTACAAAATAGCCTTTAGTACGCTTGTCTCTACGCATAGTTGTTTGAAACTTATCTATGTCTGGTCTACCCACTTTATTTACTTGTTTTACTTGTATTGGATACCATTTATCAAGGGTTTCAAAAAAGTCTCCTTTATGCTCCTTGACAACGTCGGCTAAATATAATCTGCCATCTATTCCATAATCACCAACTTTAACTTTATTTGGAATACCACCCAGAGCCACCACCGCCCAGTTTTGGAACTCGAAATGAGGCATTCTATGTAGTTGTTCAACAGTCTTCGGCATGTCTTTCAGAATGAAATCAGTCTCCTCTTTTAATCCCAGCCTCTTTTCAAGACGTTCTGCCATGACACGACAAGCTGTTGGAGAAAAATCTATACCAATCCACCTACGTTTGTATTTCGCGGCTGCTTCCAAAGTTGTCCCACATCCGCAAAATGCATCTAAAACAATATCATTCTCTTTAGAACTAGCTTTGATTATACGTTCTAGTAAAGCCAAGGGTTTTTGTGTGGGATATCCAAGAGATTCATCGGAAGATGATTGAATAAGGTCTATATCATCCCATGAATCTGTTAAGGGTACACCTTTATTATCGCTTAAATAGTATTTAAGTCGTGGTAATCCATCTTTCTTTTTTGGCCATACTATTACACCCTTTTTGTCATACTCTTCAAGGTTTGATGGTTTTGTCAACCAATGACTACCACTCTTTCCGCATTTATTTGGGTCTATTCCTCTCCATTCTTTTCCTGTTTCACCTTTTCTTGTACCACTAACAATTAAAGGGACTAATTGATAATGACCTTTATCGTCAAACCTTTCATACAGCTTTTTTGAAGCTTCAGACAATCCTTTGTACTGCATGGTGAATTTGTATTTTGGAGACTTCGTATAGAATAGGATGATGTCGTGGGAACGTTTAAATATTTTACTAATAGATGACCTTGTTTGGCTTCTTCGCCATACAATTTCATTTCTGAAATTATCAAAACCGAAAATTCGGTCTAATTCAAGTTTTATATAGTGACTCGCATGCCAATCACAGTGATAATAAAAACTACCACTAGAATTAAGTACACGGTATAATTCTTTTATTCTCGGGCGCATCCATTCAAGATATGTCATCGCGTCTCCGAATCTATCCTCAAAAGAGCGCCTTTCTTGTGCCTCACCCCAAAATACCTCATATTGTCGGCTGGTGTTAAAGGGTGGGTCTATATAGATCAAATCAACTGAATCATCGGGTATATATTTTGGTAATACCTCTAAATTATCCCCGCAATAAATTATATTCTTATCCATTTGAACATGATTTTAGTTGTTTCATTATATCAAGTCAAATTAATACCATAAATACACCGTAAAACCAGCGACAAAAACCGCTTCCCTTAATAGAACTAATGTGCTAATATCCTTATTATTAGTGAATCGGGGAGGTGAGTATGAGGCTCTTAAAAACAGCTATAAGAAAGCAAAACTGGGACCTGGCGGCCCACGTCATCGTGCTGGCTACCGTCAGGGTCCTTAACAAGGGGGTGAGGCCGGATGCCGGAAAAAGCAAAGAAAAAAAAGGGCGGACAAAAGGGTAACCGCAACGCCGCCAGGAAAAGTTTCTATTCAAAGATATTCGATGAAGCGGAGAAGCTCGACCTTACCGATGCTGCCGGGATTGAAGGCATCGACGAGGAAATCGCTCTGCTGCGTATGGAAATCAAGAAAGCAATTGCCGGCGGCGATGAAAGAAATTTACTATTGCTGGTAAAAGCCGCCGCCGCGCTGGATAAGCTTATCCGCACCCGCTACCAGGTTACGGTCTCCCAGCGCCACGGACTCAAAGAGGCAATCGAGAATGTTATCAATAATATCCTGGTGCCTATGGGCGTGAACATCGGCAGCGCCGTCATCACGAAGAAGCTGACATAACGGTTTAACATAACACTAATAAATATATAAACGAATCAGCTACGCGTCAAAGCTAAGAACATAAAAAATATTTTTCCCAGAACGAATAAAACGAATGCGTCAATATGAAAAAGATTAAATTGTTAGATCACCTTCGTCCTTACCAGTACGAAATCGGCAATGCGGTCCTGGCAAGCGTATTGGGGCATCGGGGCCTGACCTTCTCCGTCGAGATTGCACGGCAGGGCGGCAAGAACGAGCTTTCCGCATGTCTGGAGTTAGGTCTCCTCGTCATGAGCATCGGCGAGTCCGGGAACATCGTTAAATGCTCTCCCACCTTCCGACCGCAGACGCTTATTTCCATGCTCCGCCTCAAGGAAAGGCTCAACGAGGCAGGTTTCGCCGGCATATGGCAGTCGGAGCTCGGCTATATCATCAGGCTCGGTAACGCCCGCGCCGTCTTCCTCTCGGCTGACGAGTCGTCCAACGTCGTCGGCAACACCGCCCACCTACTCCTTGAAATCGATGAAGCGCAGGACGTCGGCAAGGAAAAATACAGCAAGGAGTTCAAGCCGATGGGCGCCACCACCAACGTGACGACAGTGCTCTACGGCACCACATGGGACGACGCCACCCTGCTTGAGGAAACAAAGCAGACGAACCTGGAGCTTGAGCGACGCGATGGCATCAAGCGGCACTTCCGCTACGACTGGCAGGAGGTGGCCAGGCACAATCCCGACTACCGTGCTTACGTGGAGAGGGAAAGGGAGCGACTGGGCGAGAACCATCCGCTTTTCCTGACGCAGTACCGTCTATTGCCGGTGCGCGGCGGGGGTGGGTTTCTGGACGCGGCGCAGCGGGAGCAGTTGCAGGGCGAGCATGCCAGATTGCACAGGGCGGAAGCTAGCAGGACCTACGTGGCGGGAATCGACCTCGCTGGCGAGGCGGAAGAGGTCGAAGGCGAATACCTGGTGCGGCCGGATGCCGGGCGCGACGCTACGGTGGTGACCATCGGGGAGCTGGATTTTACCGACTTCGATGAGTTGCATAGAGAGCCGAAGATAAGAATCGTGGAACATTACCGCTGGGTGGGGGTCAAGCACCCCGCCCTGTACGCTCGGCTGGTGGACATACTCAAGAACGTCTGGAAGTGCCGCCGCATCGTCGTCGATGCCACGGGGGTCGGCGAGCCCGTGACGTCCTTCCTGCGTAAAGCGCTCGGCTCGAGGGTGGTTCCGTTCAAGTTTACGCAGCAGAGCAAGAGCGAGCTGGGGTTCAACCTGCTGGCGGCGGTTAACTCCGGCCGACTCAAGGTCTATAAAGGCGACGGCAGCAAAGAATATCAAGAGTTCTGGCACGAAATAGAAAAAGCGCGCAGCCAGTACCGCCCCAGCCAGACCATTAACTTCTATGTAGACCCTTCCCACGGCCACGACGATTTTTTAATGAGCCTGGCGCTGGCTGTAGAGGCGGGGAGGGAATACGTGCCCAGAGGGGCGAAGGGGAGTGGGCAAATACCCACTTGACAACCCGTCCCTATTACCTTACCCTTACCTTACTGAAGGAAATATTAAGTCGGGTGGAAGCAGGAGATGAAAAGAAGATTCACTATTTTAAGCGTCCTGGTGGTCATTACGGCGGTACTTCTTTTCCTGCACATACAATACGCCGTCGATTATCTGGATAAAATATTTTATACGGCGCTTGGGATACTGCTGATTTACGCCGTCATCAAGCTGATTTTCGAGCAGGTAATTGCCCGGCAGATAAAAGAGCCCAAGACACGATATTCCATGCGCCGGATATCCTCTCTGATAGCGATACTAACATTTATCGCCGTAGCGATTGCAATCTGGGTGGACAACCTGCAGGCCCTGCTGGTCTCTTACGGTGTCCTGGCAGCCGGGGCGGCGGTGGCACTGCAGGACGTCTTTAAAAACCTGGCTGGCGGGCTGGTAATATTTCTCACCGGCTCCTATAAGATAGGGGACAGGATTGAAATACAGGGCAAAATAGGAGACGTGATAGACATCGGGATATTTTATACCACTCTGCTGGAGACCAACGAATGGGTCGCAGGCGACCAGGCGACCGGGCGGCTGTCCATTATCCCCAACAATTACGTGCTGTCCGGGGTGGTCAATAACTACACGAGGGACCATCCGTATATATGGGACGAGATAAGCATACCCCTGACGTATGACAGCGACTGGAAAAAGGCTCTTAAAATTATCGAGTCGGTAGTGAGTGTTGAAACTAAAAAGAATGCCGACGAGTCGGACAAGTCCATATCGAAACTCACAGACAAATATTACCTGCCTAAGAGGGCGACCGAGACTACGGTATTCGTCGTCCTGACTGATAATTGGATAAATTTCTATATCAGGTATATCACGGAAGTCAGGCAGCGGAGACCGTTGAAGGACAGGCTGAATCGTGAGCTTCTGGCGGAACTGGAAAAAGAGAAAAGTATCAAGATTGCGTCGGAAAATATTGACGTTAGTATAAAAGAAATTCCGGGGAAAACCCTTTGACATCACGCCCTTTTCCCGCTAAAATTAGAACTGCATCGGCGCGGGAGTAACTCAGTTGGTAGAGTTCCTGCCCTCCAAGCAGGCTGTCGCGGGTTCGAGCCCCGTCTCCCGCTCCACTTCTTTTACCCGGGCGCTTCCACGATAATCGTGGTACCCTTGTCGGGTTCCGACTCCACGGAAATCGTACCACCTATTAGCTGGACGCGCTCCTGCATGCCTACAAGGCCCAGCTTGCCCTGCTTGGCCAGCTCGCCGACTTTCCCGGCTAGGACAAATCCTTTGCCGTTATCGTTGATGGTGATTTTCGTCTTGTTTGCGGTGAACTCGAAGGTGATTTCTGCTTTTGTAGCCCCGGAATGCCTCCAGATGTTACGCAGGGCTTCCTGAATAATGCGGAACAGGGCGATGGCTACCTCCTCCGGCAGGCGGTGTTCTTCGCCCACGATATTCACCTTCGTGGCTATATTCGAATGCTTGGTAACCTCCGATGCCAGCCACTGTACCGCGGGCAGTAGTCCCAGCCTGTCGATAGCTGCTGGCCGCAGGTCCTGGCTCAAGCGGCGTATCCCTTGCAGAATACTGTCGGTCTGTTGCCACAACTCTTCCAGGTGACGCTTCATATCGTCGGAGACGCCGTCGGTGCTTGTTGATAGGGCGTCAAGCTGCCGCGAAAGCACCACGAGTGCCTGGATGGTATCGTCGTGGAGTTCATGGGATATACGCTTTCTTTCCTCCTCCTGCGCCCTGGTAGCCTGCTTGAGATAAAAGCGCAGGTTATCATTCATCATTTTCTGCTCGGTAATATCACGGGCGATGTGCTGGAAGCCCGCCGGTTTTCCCTTATCCCATACGATGCTGGTGGCCAGCTGCATATAGACCACGCTGCCGTCGCGTCTGGAAAAACGCTGCTCGTAAGGCTGCTCTACAGCCTCATCGTTCAACAGCCTGTTCCTGATACGGTGGGCCAGGTCAAGGCTTTCTTGAGATAAAAATTCTTTCACGTTCTTCCTGTAAAGCTCCTCGCGGCTGCAGCCAATCATTTTTTCCGAGGCTTTATTAGCGGTGATGAAATTCCCCTCCAGGTCATGCATCCAGATAGCGTCGATGGCATTTTCAAAAAGACTGCGGTATCTTTCTTCGGATGTCTTTAGTTCCTGCTGTATCACTTCGAGGCGTTTATGATAATCTCTTTCACGTCGCAGCGATACGAAACCCACAGAAATAACACAGCCTATGATGACGACGGCCCCGATTTCAAAGGCCGACTGCCACGGGGGAGTGGAGTATATAACGACATGCGGCACCATGCAGGCAATCGCGGCTAAAGACGTGATAAAAGCGCCCCACCACCCGAATAAAAAACCGGCCCAGATAATGGGGGCTAGATACAGGATTCTCTCAAACGTATGGCGCGTTATATTAAGGTCGGCCATCAGCTGGGAGATAAATCCGGGATGCTGGAGGCTGGAGCTGTAGTGGGGGACGGTTATTAGCACCATTACTGCCAGAATAAGCCAGAAACCCGGCTTACGCAGTATCGAAGTCATGCTGCCGGTTAATGTGCGGTGGGCCAAAGCAATACCTCTAATATTTGGGGGAGGGCTATTTTCAGGGTATATCCTCTAGCGTTACCCAGCCTTCTTTCAAAGCGCGAACGACCGCTTCCGTTCTGGAGCTTACCTGTAGCTTGTTAAAGATATGACCGAGGTGCGCCTGGACGGTACGCAGACTTAAGCAGAGTTCATCGGCGATATCCTGGTTGCTGAAGCCCCGGGTGGCCAGTTTCAGGACCTCGATCTCTCTCTCACTTAACATTTCTGTGGTCTTTTGCCCTGATGTCTTGCTGGCGGCGGGCACAAAACGGTTTAGTACCTTCCTGGCGATTGCCGGGTGTAAGACAGACTCGCCGGCGTATACCTGGCGGACGGCGTCAATCAATTCGCGCCCGCGGACGCTTTTAAGCAGGTAACCGGCCGCCCCCGCTTCCAGCAGATTGAACACAAACTGGTCATCATCATAAGCGGATAGTATTAAAACCGCCACGCTAGGGTAGAGCGACTTTATTTGACGGGTGGCTTCTATGCCATCGACGCCGGGCATGGCGATATCGATAATAGCGACATCAGGCCGGGAAGTGCCGGCTAATTTTATGGCCTCGCTGCCGTCGGCGGCTTCAGCTACCACATCCATGTCCGACTCATGCTCCAGTATCTGGCGCGTGCCATCCCTGACCACCGCATGGTCGTCTGCAATCAATATTTTTATTCTACCCATATAGCTCTTTCTGATTTTATCATATTTTCAGTGTATGATGCACTTGCTGTCGCCTTGTAATTCACCTGAATCAATAAGCAATTATACCTAAAGACAGTGCGCTGTGATTAGGTATCAAGGCGGACGCTGCATGGACTTTACTTCTGTTAATCTAAAGATAGAAGGCGAAATATACGTATTACAGGATATATTAATTTAGAGGTTATTCAGGAGAAACATACAGTATGGAATGGCAGATAATAATAGCAATACTCATCGCTATACCTATTATGTTATTACCGATAGCTTTGATATGGTATCTGAATCTCGGCGGCATTATGACGGCCGTTAAAGAAGCCAGGATAAAAAGGGCGCTTAAGGAAAAAGAAGGGGAAATCTGATATTTTCTCCGGTTATACAGCCGGACTGAAATATATAAACAGGTAGATTAAAGGATGCGAACCGTAGAGTGAATCTACGGCTCGCTTTTTTATTTTCTAATTTACTCCGGTGTTTACCAGGGATTCTCCTTGTTTTTCAAGGTATGAATCAGGTCGTCAATGGGTATTGCCGTTAGAGTAAGCGTCTGGGTGGTCCCCTTGGCGCTTAACCTGATAGCCAGTTTGGCGATGGACTCATTGCTGGGGGCTTCGAGGATATTAACGAAGTCGTACTGGCCGAGGAGGGCGTACTGGGTGAGAATTTTTGCCCCCATAAACTCGACTTCTTTGTTAATTTCCTTGAGAATTTCCGGGTCTTCCTGGAGGGCTTTGCGGCCCGCATCGGTGAGGGTTGTCAGCATAAGATAGACAGACATCTCAACCTCCTTCCATCATGGCTTCTGGGACATATTATGAAGGCATCAATACCCCGTTTGTCAACTTTATGATAGTTACGGCGACGGTTTACAGATGATTTTGATTTACCCCGGGGGAGAAAAGAAGAGGGGGCGTTAAGCCCCCTCTTTGCTAAGCACTGTACTTTTAGCAGGTTAGTAATAGAAGGCGGTGCGGCGGCCAACCCAGAGGCCGAGCAGGAAGAGTATCAGTCCTCCAAGGCCTATAGTAAGATAAAGCGGCCAGCCGATGAACTCGAAGGGTTTGACCATGGTAAACTCGCCGGCGCCGGTCCAGATGCTTTCATTAAGAGCGGCGTCAACGGCCTTCTCTCGCCAGTAATAGGTGATTTCTGCGGAGAGCTTAAGCTGTTCCATTTCGGTAAGTGTATATTCAGATATGGCGATACCGGTTATATCTATTAATATTGTCTCCGCGTCAAAGGTGTCGGAAGTAGCTATTTGTAGATTATAAGTAACCGGAGCGCTGATATCGGTGACGTCATCCCAATTGAAGAAGGCGGGTGAGGATATAGCTTCACCCATAGCGGGAGTAAGGGGCTGCGGCACTTCGGGTGAGGTTGACTCGATGGTGAAATTAGCACTGGCGATGTTGGTGCCGTCGGTGGCGATAATGGTATGCTCGCCGTATTGAATAGCTGGTACTTTAAACGTGATGACGACGAATCCGCTGGCGTCGGTATCTTTTTGAGTAATATTGGCTCCATCAATGGTAACCGTTATGGTACTGTTGGGAATGAAGCCGCTGGCGCCGATACTGATAGTGCCGCCGACGTAATCGCCTTCCTCCTGGTCGATACTAAGGGGCAGGGTAGTGGGTGTAGTGGTCGGGGGAGTGGTAGTTGGTGTAGTTGTCGGAGGAGTGGTGGTTGGTGTAGTGGTCGGTGCTGATGTCACTATGAAAGTTGCGGATTTTGTAGCGGTACCGGCAAGAGCGGTAATGGTGTGAGTACCCACCCCTGCCGAGGATGGCACGGTGATGATCGTATAAAAAGTCCCGCTAATACTGGTGGAAGTATCACCTGACGTTATAGTGATGGCAGTGGCATCAAACTGAAACGCCAAAGCAGTACTGGCGGGGAAACTGGAGCCCGTAATGGTCACAGTACTGCCTGCTGCGCCTTCAGTTGGAGACAAAGTAATCGTTGGGCTTGCAGTAACGGTAAAAGTTTTTGAGAGGGAAACAGTACCGGCGGTAACGTTAATAGTATGGGTCCCAACCGTAGCATTAGACGGAATAGCAATGTAGCTTAGAAAGAGCCCGGTGCTTAGAGTTGATGTGTGCCCGGACGTGGGTGTGAGAGTAGTGGTATCAAATTTAAAGACGAGGGCGGTGCTGGCGGGGAAGTTGGAGCCGGTCACTAAAACGGGGGTGCCGGCAGGGCCGGAAGCAGGAGAAAGCGGGTCAAGGGTCGCGCCCTGGGCAATAGTTAAGGTAGTTCTGGCTCTAATCACTTTGCTTGATGTTGTATTGACAGTATAAACATATTTTTCTGTGACATAAACGTAGTATGTACCACCGGCTACGATTGTATGTGGTGAGGCAGTACCAAGAGTACCCTGGTTAAGTGTGGTGGGTATTGCAAAAGTACCGGAATAGGAGCCATTGTCTGAAAGTATGCAACCGTAGACGACTCTATAATATCGAGTTACCTGGGAATCTATGAGATTAAACTCATTAGCAAGCTGGTCAGAAATATAGAGGTCTACATAGCTTTCTACAGGTGCTGAGTAACCGCTTCCTGAATATGAAATGCTGTCGCCGACCTGGCCTTCAATAGGGCTAATTACCAGGGTTATAGCAGCAAAAGCCGGCGTTATCGGAAGAACCATGAGCAGAAGAGAAAGGATAAGTAGAACACCTAGTATTCTGTATATTTTTATGTGTTTCATGATGCCCTCCCGATAAGTATAACGTAATTATGACGCTAATGATAGGCCGTGCGGCGGCCGGCGCGGAAGGCCAGCAGCACAGCGATAATGAATGCAATAACAATCAGGATTACGGTTGCCCAGATGGGAAAACCGCCGGAAGAAGTAAAAACAAAAGAGCCGACGGCTGACCATTCGCCGCTGTTGCTGGCGTTATCAATGGCCTTTACCCTCCAGTAGTAGGTTATATCTGTTTCTAATTGAAGGTCTTCCTCTTCGGTAATTAGGTATTCGGTGGCGGAAAGACCGGTCTTACTTAAGAGAGGAGCGGTGAAATCAGGGCTGGCAGCCATTTGCAGGGTATAGGCTATCGGCGGGGAGAGACTGGCGGACGATTCCCAACTGAAGCGTATGGGGTATTCGACCTGTGTATCAGCCGCGGGTAAAAACAGGGACGGAGACGAAGGCACGCTGATATAGAAGACCCAGTGTTCGGAGTACTCGCTCTCGTTGCCAGCGCCATCGACGGACTTTACCCTCCAGAAATAAGGAGAGTCCTTGAAGCTGGCCGAGAGTATTTCACTTTCCGCAAGTAAATACTGGGAGATTTCAATGCCTGTTTTATAAAGAATAACCGACGCAAAATTAATATCGGAGGCAATTTCCAGATTATAGGTTACCGGCAGGCTGGGGTCGACGACGTCCTCCCAGTCGAAGAAAGCTTCGGCCTTGGTCATGCTTTCGTCAATGGGCAGCGATAGGACTGGTACCGTGGGAGGGTCTCTCTCCAGTGAGAAGTTGTAATTCCTGGTGTTGGTGCCGTCACTGACAGTGATAACATGGCTGCCGCCCCCTGGCGGAACGGTAAAGGTGGCAGTGAAATCGCCGTTATTATCGGCCACGGTGGTGGTAATAGGGACATCATCATAGTAAACAGTGATAGTATGGCCGGCAATAAAGCCGCTGCCGTTGACTGTCAACTCGCTGCCTGTTGTACCGATAGACTCGCTTAAGTTGGCCCCGGCGGTTACGGTGAATTGGATCACATCAATATTGCCGAAATTATCCTGCGCCCTGACATCGTATGTCATCGGTTTAACGGGCGGAACGTAAAAATCAATTTCGAAGCTGCCGAAGTAGTCGGCCTGGGCGATGGTTACAGCGGTTGAGCCGAAGATAATAGTGACCGCGCTCTGGCTGGCAAAGCCGGTACCGCTGGCGTTTATAACATCTCCAGCGGCGGCCGAACTCAAGCCAAGTATTAGTTCGGGTACTACTTTAAATTGAATTTCCGCGCTGTTGCCGTAATCATTAGTGGCGCTAATATCATGGAAGCCGGCCGGGCCTGCGGGGATGGTAAACTGCCGAACGAATTTACCGGCAGGGGAGGCCGTTTCAGTACCGATTTGATTTTGTGATAAATTCGTATAATACAAGGTAACTGGCCTGGACGCATAAAAGCCCACCCCGGTTATATTTACAGAAGCACCGACATTACCTTCGTAAGCATTCAGTACTAAAGTGGTTGCTTCAACGGTGAAATAGCTAGTGGCCAGCATAGAGGTAGAGGTTGTCTCACTTCTGACTTCAACCCCGTGCTGTCCGGGGGTGGTTCCGGCGGGGACGGTGAAGCTTACGGAGAAGGAACCATTATCCGGTACGATAAACGGGCTGTTGCTAATTTCAGCGTCGTCAAAAAAGATGTGGATATTGTCACCTATATATGAGTCGAAAACAGTGCCGCTGACGGAAACGGAAATACCGGTAGGGCCGGAGGCAGGGGTAAGCGTGATAACCGGCGCGGCCAGAACCGGCGAAGATGGCATAAAAACGGAGACTAATAGCGTTACTAACGCCAGCGGGATAAGGTAACGGAAGACTTTAGAAGAACCTGCTTTTTTCATGCCGGCCTCCTTAAGAAGGAGTTACTCTGGCAAGTCTGGTGAGTCTTTATTATCCAGCTCATTTCACTTAATAAGCCTTTTCCTTGCGCCGCGACTGGGATTGTAAGTACCGGCGAAGTTGTCAAGCACATCTTTATTAATAAGCCAGGTATTGTGGATTTTGTTAGCAGGGAGGTCGCCCTGGCGACAAAGCCTCTTAACCGTTTCCGGGTGTACCTTAAGTCGGCGACCGGCCTCCAGGACATTTAGATAATTATCTAAAATAGCCATAAAACCCCGGCAATATTTATTTAATATTGCTTTAACAAAGCAATTATAACATCGGTAGACATAAATGTCAAGATAAATAAAGAGATAAATGATAACAGAGCAAAGATAAAAACTGGGGCAGCGCGGTTAATCCGGGGTATTGTTTGGTGATGTTAATAAATGGGGTATTAGTAACAGCGCTAGTTGTTTACATTGTAGATACGCCATAAATCGTCAACAAATGATAACTCGATAGTAAGATATGATGTTTTTTCAAAGAAATTCCCGTCGTTCGCATAATCGATACGTGAAAATAGGGTCACATCCATAAGCGCCCGGGTATCGTTCTCTTCAAAGACGGAGAGTTCTTCGATGATAACCTCGCCCGTGTAAGAGTACCCGCTTGTATTTTGAAGCTCTTGGATGGCTGCATCATCGGGATATATGGGACCTGCCGGGTCCATAGAATCAAGCAGGGCCTCTACATCGGTCTCTAAAATGGCATTGTAGTATGTGTAAATGGCTTCCTTATAGAGCTCTACGTCATTATTTTCCGACTGGCCGCCGGTGACTGAAGAACACGAGGTGAAAACTAGCACCGCCAATATCAAGCTTAAAGTGATTATTATCAGTTTTTTCACTAGACCAGGCTCCTTTTCACAGACGGTCGGGGACTCGCGCGTTACTTGCGAGTGAATACGGGTTGTAAAAAATACCCCAACCGATTATATCCTATACTCTTTTACTGTTCAGGTCAATTTTCCCAGTGAAAAAAGACGACAAAAAAGAGTTGACTAAAGTAGAACATATGTACTATTATTGTCTTGTTTGGTTTGAGAGGAGAGCGACGGTTTTGGAGACCTGTGAGATTGGCGGAGCTGACCTGGAAGAAGAACAGGAAAAAGAAGACCATAAGCCCCCGGACCTGAAGCCCGAATACTGCCACTACCGCGACGAAGGCTGTGAGTACGCCAGGTCCTGCCTGGAATGTCCTTTTCCACAGTGCATTTACGATGAGCCCAGGGGCCGGCAGCGCTGGCTTAAGAGGGCACGCGACAGGCAAATCAGGAAGCTTTACGAGACCGGTGTGAAGGTCAAGGAACTGGTGGAGCTCTTTGGAGTAAGTAAACGGACGGTCCAGAGAGCACTGGGAAGTAGATGATTTTTAGAAAATAGTTTCCAGTCTAAGTAAGAAGGAGCGGATTAACGATGAACGAGTTAGTCGTTGCACAGCTGGAGCGCACGGAGACCGATAGGATGAAGGGATATAAAGAGCTGCTTGATTTCTATTATGGGAAGCAGTGGGAGACCAAAAGCAGGCGGAACGAGCGGCGCCTGACCTTTAATTACGCCAAGGTGTTCATCGAGAAGGTGACATCTTATTTAATGGGGGGCATGAGCTTCGCCGTCGACCCGGCTGATAACTCCCGGAAGGCGGGAGATAGCGCGCGGAGAGCCGAGGCGGCGCTAAAGAGAATTTATAACGGGAATTATCTGGAGCAGCTCGACCTTGAGACGGAGATAGACTGCGCCGTGCTGGGCGACGGGTGCTACAAGGTCACCTGGGACGCTACTGAAAAACGGGTGAGGGTGACCGCGCCCGACGTGCAGGGAATTTATGCCTGGAGCGCTGGCGACGACACGTCACGACTCTGGCGCGTGGCCGCCCGGTACCAGCTCTCCCGGGAAGAGGTCGAATACCTCTACGGGGTAAAAAGCAAAAACAAGACGGCGGCCATCGTCGAGATATGGACGGAGCGTGATTTCGAGCTATACATGGATAACGCCTTATTCGAGGCTAAGGCAAATCCTTACGGCTTTATACCGTTCGTGATTTTCCCCAACCTGCGGGAACCCAAGAAGCTCTGGGGGGTCTCTGACCTGCCGCAGGTGATGGAAAGCCAGCGCGAGTTGAACCGCGCCATGAGCCAGCTTTCGCGCATCCTGGAGCTGTCTGGGAACCCCATCGCGGTGCTGGAGAACGTGGAAGAGTCCGAGGATATCGCCGTCAGACCGGGGGCGGTGTGGAACGTACCGGAGGATGCCAAGGCATATCTGTTGGATCTACTGCAGGGAGGCGGCGTTAGCTTACATATTAACTATATCGACCTCGTTTACCGCGCCATGCACGACCTCTCGGAATCGCCGCGCTCGGCTTTCGGGGGAGTCGAGCGGGACATGTCCGGCGTGGCGCTGGAAATAGAGCTCCAGCCTCTGCTTCAAAAGGTGGCGCGCAAGAGGATTATCCGCACCGCCGCCTACAACCGGCCTTTCCAGTCGCACACATTGCCCGGCACTGACTACAGCGAGGGTCTCTGGAGAGAGCCGGTGCCCTTTAATTGTTCCTGTGAATATGGACTGGCAATGGCCCATTACGGAGATTACGGCTGGCTGGCCAGTGCTGATGGCGTATGGAGGGCTTTATTTGACTCACAGAGTCTAGACCTGACGTCGGATGTTATAAGCTTAAGACAGGAAATAGACGGGACGGCAGGTATGCTGGAGGTGGAGCTGGATAACAATGACGGTAAGTATGCCTCGCCGGGAGAGGACGAGATAGCGGTACTTGATATCGACTGCCAGCTGGAGTTCAGTCCCGGATACCGTACCACGGCCGGCGTCGAATGCAGCGGAGGGCAGACCTATTGCGTTGAGTCGATAGAACACATCGTCAGCGGAGGCAAGGCAAGCGTAATCCTGCGGGCGTACGATGGGTGGGGGGCTTTGAGCGAGTGGTCGGCGAGACAGCAGATGCGTTGGAATAAGACAAACAGTGAATATAACGTTAAAGACATCATTGCCGTAATAATGGCGAGGGTGGGTATAAAGCTGGAAGCAAAATCGCAGTCGGACACGATAACAAACTTTTACCCTGATTTTACAGTGAACCCAAACGATAACGGTAAAAATACCGTACAAAAGCTACTTTCTTTCGTGCCGGACGTGGTATTCATCGAGGGAAATAAAGCCTACCTGGTCAACCCGGAATCGGATGACACAGCGGAATACAGCTACGGAGTGGAACACATAGTCCTGGGAGGCAGGTACCGGCAGAGTGCCATGAGGACCAACCGCGTGCAGGTAGAGGGCTACGATTCCGGCCAGGGCAAAATGATAGTGGTTGACAGCTTCGACTGGGACGATATCGAGCGGCTTTACGACCGTATCAAGCACGTTGAGGACATGAACCTGAATACTGCGCCACAGGCATACCAGCGGGGTGAGGCGATATTGAGAAAGTCGGAGATAGATACAACTGACGGAAGAATTACCGTGCCGGTGAATTGCGGACAGCAGCTTTATGACGTTATAGAGATAACCGATACCTATTGCGGTCTGACGAGCGCGATAAGGCGGGTGTTAGGCATAACACTGGTCTATCAACCGCAGCGCGGGGAGTATTTCCAGCGCTTGGTAACGGGCGGAGTCTAGCATGATTATAAAGAAAGCGGAACTAAAGAGTTTTAACTCCACTAATTACACGGCGACGGTACGCCTATCCGATGGCTATAAAGTGTATCTGGAAGACGTGGCGGTAGCTAGGAGCGTGGCATCAGGAGAAATGGTAGCCGGGCGTAAGGTCACTGTGGTGTTTTTTGATGAGAACAACCCTAAAGAAGCAGTCGTAACGGCCGTTTATACCTAGTGGGAACGGGCGGTGATTTCTTCAGGGGTGGGGGGATGCTTACGCGCGCAACCGGGTACACCTTTAAGCAATGCACCATGGAAGGGTTTTTCTGAAGTTTCTTTCTTCTGTTTGGCTGTGGGAGGAACCGGTTTCGCTTCCTTGATAATGATTGGCTCCTGCTTATCACCGGCCCCGGCGACGTTCTCCATAATAGCGGAAAGAACGCGGTTTTGCTCGGCGGCGCCTTTCTTGAGCTCTTGAGAAGCGTCGGACAAGCCCTGTATAGCGCTGGTATGGCTGGCCAGGTGCTTGGCGTATTCCGCTACGGCAAGAGAGAATTTTTCCAGTGCCTGCTCGGTGGAGCCCATTTTCTCTTCTGTGGCTTCTATCTTGCGTGAAAGCATACGGTTAGACCGTTTTTCCTCGTTGATAACAGGGGAGAACACACCACGATGCAGCCAGTTGCCGCTGCGGCGTAGTTCGCCTCCAAAGAGGAAGATAGCCAGCAGAATCAGCGCTATAATCGCAAATATCACGCCTTGGTCGCTCTGGAAGAAAAGCAGGGGCAGGCCGAGGTATGGTATCTGGCTACCAACCGTGCCGCGGATATCCTGCGGCCTTATGGTAAAGGGGTCTTCGCCGGTATTATCACCCTTCGTACGGAAGCCTAACGTCGGAGTCGTCATAATTTCTATGACCCTGTGGGATACGGTCATCGGATAGCTATAATATTCACGGACCAGCTGCGGGACATCATAAACGATGATATCGCCGACCTTGACATCCTGCGGGTCGATAGGTGCGATCATCAGCAGGCTGCCTGAAGTAAGAGTAGGTTCCATGGATGAGCCATAGATAGGCATAAAGGGCAGGTTCCCCCTCACCGAGAGGAAGGCTACAATACAGGCTGCCGTGACGAATATGAGTGCTATCGCGCGTTTCATTTGCTTATCTTACCTCTGCGTAACCTCGCAGTAAAATTCGGGTACAATGGACCATCCCGTACCCCATTCATCGGGATTATCCGACATTACACGGTAGCTGCCGCCGGTTATTTGCACGGTATAGCTTTCAGCGGAGCCGCCTACGATATTAAAGACGACCACGCCGGTCTCGATGGCAAGAACCTGGTAATTCGGGGTCTTGTCAGCTTCAAGACTGTTGGACATATAGACTTTCATATTAATGTATTTGTATGCTTTTAGTAATTCACTAATGTTGGTTAGGTAAATTTTTACAAGCATGTCCCCTGTGTAATCGGGGTGGGGGGTTATGACAAATAGACCACCATGGGGAACTTCACCTTGAGTTTGAGAGAATACGTAATCGACGCTGACATACACCTGGGTAATTATCGCGGGATTGGTTTTGGAATTACCCCGCACAGTGATGCCGGCTTGAAGGTCATTAACCTCATCCAATGTCCATGCTTCACCAGTAGAAGGATTGACAGGACATTCCCATGATTCGGTAACAAAATCGGTGCCGCTGTAGGTAAGGGTGGGACCTTCATAGACCTCGCCATTGGATTTCAGCGCAGCCATGATTTTGATTGTATAATCTCCACCGGCGGCGAAGCGGAAGTAAATGGTAACGCCATTGATTGTCTCCTCACCAACGGCGCCGGATAGATTACTAAGATTATAGAAGTCTCTGATCCAGGTTTTATCACCCTGAGTGGAAACATAGGTGTCGAGGTCGTCGGAGGGCTGTTCATCTACCTTGTCCCAGTGTTCGCCGGAATCGGGGAACTGGGAGGGGAGTTCGGTATCATCGCCGGCGGCTACAGGTACTAGGATTTCGGAGCCATTCTCGTCCTCGGGCAAGATGCTTTCCCAGTTTGGCGGCTGGGATGACGGCATATAGGTGGCAAAGGGACCTTCAGCCATATAGCTTCCCAGTGTTGCCGTATTAAAAGAATAGGTATAGGCAAAGGTGCCGGTGGTCAACACCAGGGCGAGCAGTACCATTCCTCCGAATATTAATTTCTTTTTCATTTTTTTCTCTATTCACCAGCGATTGTGAGCAGCGGGACAGGGAAGGGAGAGAGGGTAGGGTAGCGGGCTGCCTCCCGGCTACCCTACCTCACTATTCATAGTATTACCTCTGGGCGACTTCAGCGAAGAGTAGGGGCTGATAGTTAGCCGGGGTTGCCCAGTTGGCGGCTTTGAAGATATGAGTGATATAGAAGCCGCTCTTGATCCTGATAGTCATGTTGTCGGTCATACCCGATGGGAACATGCTGACTGAGCCGTTATCCAGGGTCAACATTACATAGTCTTTGCCGTCAATTAATCCGTCTTCATTAATATCGATCAGATTGTTTAACGAGTCGCACATAATGAGTCTCAAGGATAACATGCGGTAGCATTTTGCTAATGTGTCGCCGTTGGCAAGGGTAACGGTAACAGAGAGGTCGCCAGCATAACCGGATGTAATGGTATCTACGTTGAATATAGGAGTAGCATTGGCGGCCGCGGCGATGGAGCCTTTGTAGAACCCGTAGGGTGTCCAGGTAAGGGGTATAGTGGTGTTGGTGGTAACCGACGCAAAGTCGTTGGTGGCTGGGTTAGAGCCCAACGTTGTGCTGGCGTTGATGAAACCGAAGGTGAACACACCGCCGGTAACCGCCAGCGCCAGGAGCAGGGCGCCGATAAGTAAAGGAGTGCGGGTGCGGGAGACGGCGAAGGTGAGTTTATCGTCGTCATTAAGAACCGTATCCAATTCGGCGCTTAATTTGATCTTGGAGCCGTTCAATCTGGCCGAGGCTTTATCCGGGATGCCGAACTCAGATTTAAATTGCTCACGGGCCTCAGATACCGTCTGCCCGGCAAGATCACCTATTTCATATTGATCACTGTATCTAATTTCTACCATTTTTTCCTTTATTCCTCCTAATTTAATGTGTGTTTGATTGTTTATATCATCTTTCAAAGTGGATTGTCTCCTGGCTTGCCCGGACAGCCGGGATGACCTTCCATCTTGTTTTTTGCATCATTTACATATGTTCCTCCTCCTCAAAAAAATTTAGGTGAGTTCGCCGATAAACGACTTTAGACGTTCCATTAAGCTGTCTTTGAACTCGTTAAATTCTGCCTTGGTAACATATTCGGTGGTTTTACCATTACCGTGACCAGTGCGGATGATAGATGGAAGACTCCGCTGTGCGACATCAATGATATTGCGTGCCTGTTCATTGGATACCAGTTTATTTAATATTAGTCTAAGGCTATGCCGGATGGTATCTTCACTCATATCAAGTTTGGAGGTGAGTTGTTCCATCTCGCCGTTAGTAGCGACAGCATTGAGAACCTGTTTTTCTTTTGGAGTAATGTTAGCCAGTAAATCATCGAACTGCTTGTTGATAGTGTCCAGGTCTTCAAACTCATTGAGGACGAGTGAGGCTATCGCCGGAGTGAGTAGTTCTTCTATGATGGGTAAGCTGCCTTGGGTGACCACCCTGATGATATCGAGTAGGTGTTCCGGTTCTGTATCCTTAGTCAGACAGGCGCTAGCGCCGCATTTAATAGCGGAGAATAATTTTTCCGGCTCCTTTTTATCCGTGATAAGTATCACGGATACCGAGGGGACATTCCGGCGGATGTGGCGGGTAATTTCGGCGCCGTCGGTTTTAACGTCGTGCATGCTTAAAATGGCGATATTCGGAGGGTTGGCTTGTATGAATGAATAAGCCTCTTCGTTGCTGGTTGTCTCGCCGGTAACTTCAAAGTCATCTTCTCCGGAAAGGATAAAGTGAATACCCTCCCTAAAAAGGACTTGCTGGTCAGATAAAAATACTCTGATTTTTTCCATTTTCTCACTATTTCCGGGGTCATAGTACTAAATGGCTACTTTCAATCTAACATAGAACCATAAAGATGGGACTAAGAAAAATAAAGATTTTATAAAGATACCGTAAACTTTTAATAAAGAATAAAATCAGCAAAGAAAACGGTGAAAATCAGGTATGCAGATAGGTAAAAATGAAGCGTAAAAATGGTATACGAAAATACCTGGATGATGAGGATGAGGCCGGTAATTAAGTGCTGGTAGGACGGATGAATTTATAGCCAATACCGTGCTCGGTGACGATGATGGTAGGATTTTCCGCGTTGTCTTCCAGTTTTTGTCGCAAGTGCTGTATATGCACGCGGAGGAGGTCTCTGGCATCTACATAAGTATCTCCCCAGACTTTAGCCAGTAGACTTTCATGCGAGAGAATACGACCCTCATTTCTGATGAGGTAATAAAGCAGTTTTCTTTCGGTCGAAGTGAGTTTAATAGGTTGTCCGTCCATCGTAACCTCATTTCGACCGAAATCGACTGAAAGCTTACCGGCAATAAAGGGGCGCTCTTCATCTGTTACATTCAAACCCTGAGCGCGGCGTAGCACCGCCTGCACCCTGGCGATAAGCTCGATGTGACTGAAAGGCTTGGTGATATAGTCGTCAGCCCCGAGTTCAAGTCCTTTGGCAACGTCAGTGTCTTCGCCCCTGACCGTTAACATCAGCACCGGTACATCGGAAAAGCGGCGGATTTCTCGTAGTACCTGGTAACCGTCCATATCTGGCAGACCGATATCCAGAATAACTACATCAGGACTTTCCGTTTCCACAAGGTCAATACCTTTGCGGCCGTTAGCGGCGGATATAACCGTGGTGCCGCTCCAGCGTAACTGGAAACACAAAGAGACAACTTCAATAATCCCGGGGTCGTCTTCAATAACCAATACTTTCATCGCTCTCCTTATTGCGGTGTTGCATGTGTGGCCGGTCGCCGCGGCAGGTAGAAGGAGAAAATGCTGCCTGTGCCGGGCTCGCTGTCAACCCAGATTCTGCCGCTGTGTAGTTCTATGACCTGTTTGGATAACGCCAGACCGAGTCCCAGACCGGGATGCCGCTGTCTATCGGAGTTGAGGCGGCTGTAAGGCTTGAAAAGCATGTTGTGCTTGTCTTTGGCGATACCGATGCCATTGTCCTGGACTTGGACCAATACCCCATCTTCATGGTGCCGTGCTCTTACGGCTATTTTACCGCCATCTGGGGTGAACTTTACCGCATTGTTCATCAGGTTAAGCAGGACCTGTTCGAGTCGGGGTCCATCGCCGCGGATAATAGGCAGAGAATCCGCTACATCAGTTGTAAGCTGCTGCTCTTTGTTGTGCAGTAGGGGGCTTATCTGCATACACGTGCCGAGCACCAGAGACTTAATATCCACCGGCTCAAGCTGTAACTGCAGTTCGCCGCTGCCTGTTTTGACGATATCTAGGAGTTCCGCCAGCCTGGTCTCCAGGGAATTGGAGTTGCGGATAATGGTCTGGATAAGCTTCCTGTGGGACTCGTCGGTGGTGGTCTGGAGCTCTTCTTCCAGCAGACCGGCAGCGGCTATTATAGAGGTCAAGGGGGTTTTAAGCTCATGGCTCAACGTGTCGATAAATCTTAGCCACTCTTCTTCTTTGGTTTCCATAAGTATCCATCTGCCTTAGCAATGAGCCAGACAAACGATTTTACTTAAATGTAGCACGTTTTCAGTGGCGTATCAAGTAATAATAGTAAAAGAAAGAGGATGCCTCCTCTTTTCTAAATAGAAGAGGCGAAGATATCAAAGTATTATTTGGATATTCCCCTGGCAATGCTTTTCAGCAGACTAAGGATGCCGATAACGGCACGCTGTATCTCAGGGGGCTCTTCAGCCAGCATCCTGGCTACGTAAGGGTCGAGCTGGCGGCTGTTGTAGCGTGAAACACCCTCTTCAGCTACTCCTGACGTCTGCGGGGAAAGAAAGCCTGCGAGGGTGAATAATTCATCTTCGCTAAAGCCCAGAGGTTTGGCGATTTTACGTAGAATCCTCGCCGAAGGAAAACGCTCGCCTCTTTCGATGCGGCCTAGATGAGAAGAAGACACGCCGGATTCTGCAGCGAGCTCTTGGAGGGTAAGCGGGGTATTTATCCTTTGCTGTTTTAATATTTTCCCTAAATCGCTAACACTATCGTTCATGGTAGTTAAAATTATAATTTGCCATATGGCAAAAGTCAATGCAAGTCATCCCTAACTGAAGGTAAAGCCAGCTAGTATCTGGTCTAGTGGTAAAGATATATATACCTTGACGCATAATTGTACTGCAGATATAATTGTTGCAGTCGGATATTCAGTTTACAGTCTGGAAAAGCTGAGATACTTGTTAAAGAAGAAGGACTGTCTCGGCTTTTTATTGTGTCTGGAAGGAAAAACAGCCCAATGGACAAGGCGTATGATGTAATTATCGTGGGTGGAGGGCCGGCGGGGATATTCGCCGCGCTGGAACTATCACAGGCGGAAAAAATGAAGGTGCTCCTTATTGAAAAAGGCAGGGACATCAGCCAGCGGCGCTGCCCGTTGCGTGATACTGGAGCGCCCTGCGCGGAATGCCAGCCGTGTAACGTGGTATGTGGACTGGGTGGTGCCGGGGCTTTCAGCGACGGCAAGCTGGTGCTTTCCACGCAGGTGGGCGGTCACATGGGTGAGTACTTGGGTGAAGAGTATGCGGCGGGGCTGATTGAGCGCGTCGATAAATTGTATCTTAAGTTCGGCGCGACGAAAAAGGTATTCGGCGATGATGGTGTTATCGATGCAACGGGCCGCCGCGCAAGCAAGGCGGGTCTGCGCTTGGTGCCGACGCCGGTACGCCACATGGGCACGGAACGCGGCTATAAAGTCCTGAAAAGAATGCAGGACTATATCCTTCCTAAGATTGAGGTAAAGACTCAGACGATGGTATCTAGGGTAATAGTACAGAGAGGTACAGTCAGGGGTGTGGAGACGGAGGGGGGAGAAAAGTATTACTGTAAATACCTCGTCTTGGCGCCGGGTAGGGAGGGCTCCGACTGGTTTTCGCACGAGGCGGAACGACTAAAACTCACCATGCATAATAATCCCATCGACGTTGGCGTACGTGTGGAATTGCCTCATGCTGTGATGAAAGACCTGACCGATGTCCTTTATGAAATCAAACTGGAATATATATCGCCGAGCTTCCAGGACCGCATCAGGACTTTTTGCATGTGTCCCGCGGGGGAGGTTATCATGGAGTCTACCGGCGGTATCGACCCGGTGATAACGGTGAACGGGCACAGCTACGCCGGTAAGAAGACCGATAACACAAATTTCGCCCTGTTGGTAAGTACCGATTTCACCAAGCCCTTCCACGAGCCGATTGCCTATGGTAAATACTTGGCCAGGCTTTCTAATCTTTTGGGCGGCGGGGTGCTGATACAGCGCCTGGGCGACCTCCTGGAGGGACGACGCTCAACGCCGAGGCGCATCAGGGAGGGGAAACTTAAGCCAACGCTCAAAAACGCTGCCCCGGGCGACTTAAGCTTTGCCCTGCCTTTCCGCCACCTGACCGGCATTATTGAGATGCTGATGGCAATGGATAACATGATGCCGGGCGTGGCATCAGAGGATACCTTACTATATGGCATAGAGGTTAAATTTTATTCTTTCCGTCCCAAGTTGACATCGTGCTTGGAGACGGAGGTTAAGAACATGTTTGCCGTGGGAGACGGGACGGGTGTCAGTCGGGGGCTGGTCCAGGCTTCGGCTTCGGGGTTGGTGGCGGCGGTGGAAATAATGAGTAGGTCTGAAGAAGGGTGAGTATACGGTAATAGGCAATTTACTTGACAGTGAATCTTACTCCATTTAAAATAATAACGTATCTTTCACGGGTGAAGTGAGACACAGGCACAAGTATTAACCGGGGGTAAGGCCCTTTAAGCACCGGGGTCGGAAAGTCCTTTATAATATATAGGCCGCAAAAGGCCGGATAATCTTAGAAGGGGAGTGATGTTACTTGGCAGAAGTTACACCGGGTGCGGATGAAAGTTTTGATAGTCTGCTTAAGAGATTTAACAGGAAAGTTCAGCAGGACGGCATTCTGGCGGAGTTACGCCGTCGGGAGCACTATGAGAAGCCGTCTGTAAAGAGGAAACGGAAAAAAGCAGCCAAGAAACGCGGGTCTGCCAGAACCACGAAGATGTTCCGGCGAGCGACGTCTTCCCGTTAATTGAGCATTGGTCAATCACTTGGTATAATTCAGCTTAGGAAGGTCTTTGCATGTCACCGGAATCAGACCTTGAAAAAAAGCTAGCCGAGGATATGAAGCAGGCGATGAAGAGCGGCGATACGCTCAAGCGCGACACGCTCCGCATGCTGATAGCCTCGGTGAAAAACGCTTGGATGGCTAAACAGGCTGACCTGACCGACGCCGATGTACTGGTCGTCATTTCTAAAGAAGTCAAACGGCGACAGGAAAGCATAGATGCCTTTAAGAAGGGTGGCCGCACTGACCTCGTGGTTAAGGAAGAAGCGGAAATGGTCGTTTTACAGGCTTATTTACCCGAGCAGTTGAGCCATGCAGAGATAGTAGCGGCGGTGAAAGAAGTCATCGGGACGGTGGGGGCTCAAGGTCTAGGCGATAAGGGCAAGGTAATGCAGCAATTGATGCCCAAACTCAAGGGCAAAGCCGACGGCAAAGAAATCAATGACGTGGTGACGAAGTTGCTGGGGAAGTAGTCTTTTACATGTATCATTTATCCATTTAGGAAGTCTAGTCTGTTGAGATAAATAACGTTCCTGTTTTTAGATAAGTCATCTTCACTTAAAAGGTCTATTCCTCCAGAATTAAGATAGAATCTGCAATAATCCATATTCGTAACCGGCGTTTTCAGCCACGCCATAATGAGGAACGTTGAAAAAAATCCATGAGTGATAACAATTACGTTCTCTTCCGGTTTTTTCAATAACTGATTTATAAACTTAACGGCGCGTTTGCCGACCTCTCTTCTTGATTCGGCACCTTTAAAGAGACGATGATCCAGTCTATTGCCATCATCAGGTACAGGAATGATATTAGCATCTCGCCACTCTTTAGATTTTCCAGTACATTCTCCAAAGTTCATTTCTCTCAAGTTTTTATCCAGAGTAACTTTGCTTTTAAATATTTTAGTAACAATTATGGATGTTTCCGAACATCTTTTTAAGTCTGAAGAATATATAGGGACGCCATGTAATTTTATTTCACTGAAAAGAGATTTAGCTATTTTCTCGGCTTGGGCTTTACCTCTTTTAGTGAGGGAAGTATCATACCAGCCGCCGCCCAAACCTTTCACGTGGTGCTCCGATTCAGTATGCCTGATGATATAGATGTTCCTCATTTTATTGCTTTCTCCAGTTCTGCCAGTAGCCTTTCTTCTTTCATCCCAGAATCAATAATAGACCAGGGGAGTTTTTGAGTAGGGTCTAGGTGGTGGTTGACATAACTCTCAATGTCCAGTTCATGCTGCTTAACGGCTTTCTTCCAGGCGGATAATGTGGTTTCTTTCATGTCCGCCAGCACCGGGGCCACTCTGTCGTCACCGCGGGAGAGTGCCCCCTGCACCTGACTCCAGGCCGGGCTTTCCTCGTTAAGTTTGATGCCTTTCAGGGGCAGACTGCTCTTTAAAATTCCTAGGCGACGGTTAAGGATATCCTCCGGCGCCATCGGCGTCCACTGGAAGGGCGTGGATGCCTTGGGGATGAAGGGGCTGGCGTTAACGGTAATACGCGTATTGCTGCGCTTACTTTCCAGTCGGTCTTTGATTTTCGTTGTAAGTTCTACTATTGACTCAACATCTTCATCGGTCTCGGTGGGCAGTCCTACGATGAAGTAAAGCTTGAGCTGTGAAAATTGATGGTTGGCAATCAGGTCGGTTGCTCTCAAGATATCGTCCTCGGTCAGGCACTTGTTGATAGCATTACGCAGACGCTGGGAGCCTGCCTCCGGGGCAATGGTGATGGTCTGCAATCTGCCTTTAGCCAGCTCGCTGACAATCTTTTCGGAAAGCGTATCTACGCGCAGGGAGCTTATCGAGATTTCGGCATTCATCTCATTCAGGGCGGTGAGAATTTCTACAATCTGGGGGTGGTCGGCTATGGTAGGGCCCACCAGACCGACACGGCGACGTGATTGCAGTCCCTCCCATGCTTGCTTGGTGATTTTCTCGACGGAGCGGAAACGCATGGGGGCGTAAACGCTGTTCACCAGACAAAAGCGGCAGCCCCGCGCGCAGCCCCGCTCTGTCTCGATGAGGTAAGAATCACCGAACTCGGTGTCCTCCGTGAGGATTACCGACCTTGTGTCGAAGTCATCAAGGTTTTTTGCCCACTGGCGTGTGACTGGGGCTGACGGGGGGTAAAGGGGCACGTAAACACCGGGTACTTTAGCCAGGTTCTGGAATAAAGCCGTGCGTATCTCGCCGATATTGTCGTACAGCACCGGCAGAATGGCGGGGACAATTGGCTCGGCTTCACCGATGCAAAAAGCATCGAAAAACGGCAAAAGCGGCATGGGATTGGCGGTCACGCAGGGCCCGCCGGCGATGATAACCGGGTGGCGGGCATCCCGCTCGGCGGATAATAGCGGGATGCCGGTGGCTCGTAAGATATTAATGACATTGAAATAATCAAGCTCATAGGAAATGGAAAAAGCCAGCACGGCGAAGTCGGTAAGAGGTCGGCCGGACTCAATAGCGGCGGGGGCATTTTTTACCGTGGTATCGAGGAAAACTCTCTCGCCGACGGTTTTTAGGTCGCTGTTCAAAAGACTGTAAACGGCGTGAACTCCCAGGTTGGACATGCCGAGGTAATAGGTATTAGGGTAGATAAGGGCTATAGGGAGTCGGCCTCCCCAGTCCTTTACGATGGCGCCTTCTTCGTGGGAAAGGCGGGTGCCGGATCGGCCTTTCGTCCCGCTTTTACGGCTCGTGTGCCTCATCTTCTTGATTTTTTTGTAGACGAGTCTTTCCAGCAGTCTCTAAGAAACCGTGCGTTGATATCGATAACCATGTCCGAGGCGGACCTTAATTCCTGGGATGTGCCGGCCTTACCGAACAAAGCTACCTCGACATGCTTACCGTTATCCTTGACGGCCTGGACCGCCCCGGCAAAATCATTATCGCCGGCCACGAGAATAGCCACGTCATAGTTGCCTTTGTAGCTGTGGGTTATCATGTCCGTAGCCAATTGAACGTCGGTGCCTTTCTCGTAGGGTGGCACGCTGGGCCAGTTGGTATAGACCAGCCGGCCGAGCCGCAGTTCGGTGTAAGGTATGGACTTAATGCCGTTGAAAAAAGACTGCTGTTGCTTGTATAATTCCGGTTCCTGTTTCTGTCCCACGGTAGCGTTATAATAATAAATTCTGATAAGCTGGCGACGGCGCAGTAATTTCTGGCAGAACCTGCCTAAATCCAGGTCTGTCCTTTTAAAATGGTTTTTTAAAGAATGGTAAAGATTGCTGCCGTCCACAAATACCATCACCCTCTCCTCCATAATATGCCTCCTTATGTTTTTAAATATAGTTCTATGA
>JAFGHK010000093.1 GCA_016930185.1 Dehalococcoidales bacterium
TCGACGTCCCAGAAGACCTTCATGCCGTGCGACTTAAGATATTTAATGGAATCGGCAATCATCTTGAGGTTCTCGTCAAGCGTGGTCTTGAGCACGTTGAGGACCTGCAAATCCGAGCCTTTGCCGACGATGGTGGCAACTTTTGCCCCGGACTTCACCAGCAAGGTCAGGAAATTATCCTCTTCCGCTTTAGCGCCGACCCGCCGCGTGCTTCCGAAAACGACTACTTGGGCATGCTTGAGCTTGAGCTTACCAGCCTTTTCAAAGAACTCCGCGTCTTTGGGATTGGAGCCGGGCCAGCCTCCTTCAATGTAGTGGATACCCAGTTCATCAAGCTTACGGGCTATATTCAGCTTATCCACCACGGAGAAGGATATACCCTCGCTCTGGGCGCCGTCTCTCAAAGTAGTATCGTATAGTACAACTTTAGCCAATTATTATCCTCCCACCTTACCGGCGATGATGTCGCCCATCTCTTTCGTGCCACACTTAGTTTTGCCTTCACTCATTATATCATAGGTACGATAGCCTTCATTCAAGGCGTCCTCGACCGCCTTTTCAACGACGTCCGCCTCTTTCTCCAGGGCAAAGGAGTAACGCAGCATCATAGCAGCGCTTAGTATAGTGGCAATGGGGTTGGCTATGTTCTGCCCGGCGCGCCGCGGCGCGCTGCCGTGAATCGGCTCATAAAGACCGTATATCTTAACGCCGGCCTGCGGCACTCCGGCAATACTGGCAGAAGGCAACATGCCCATCGAACCTGCCAGCATCGATGCCTCGTCGGTGAGGATATCGCCAAAGGTGTTTTCCGTCACCAGCACATCGAAATACCTCGGGTTCTGGATAATGCGCATCGAACAGGCGTCCACCAGCATATGCTCCAGCGAGACGTCAGGATAGTCTTTAGCCACTTCTATCGCTACCTGCCGCCACAGGCGTGACGACTCCAGTACGTTGGCTTTATCCACCGAGATAAGCTTTTTCTGTCGACGCCGCGCCAGCTCGAACCCAACCCTGACAATACGGTCGATTTCATGTTCCGCATACAGCATGGAGTCGACGGCTTTGCGCCCGGTCGCCGTCTGCCAGCGCTTCTTGGGCCTGCCGAAATAAAGTCCCCCGGTCAACTCACGCACGAAGATGAAATCCACCCCTTTGATTACCTCCGGTTTGAGGTTAGTGGAGTCCACCAGAACGGGGTGCACGTTCACAGGGCGCAGGTTGGCGAAAAGCGCCAGACTCTTGCGCAGCTCCAGCAGTCCGTCCTCGGGGCGGACTTTAGCCAGGGGGTCATCCCACTTGGGGCCACCCACCGCACCCAGTAACACGGCATCGGCCTTTTTGCATCGCTTCAACGTGGCTTTAGAGACAGCCACACCCTCGGCATCGATGGCGGCGCCGCCTACCAGGCAGCTTTCGATGTTAAATTGATGTCCGTACTTATTACCGATAGCCTTCAGCACCTTTAGAGTCTCGTCGATGACCTCCGGGCCGACGCCGTCACCGGGTAAAACAACAAGGTTAAAGTCCACTTAAGTCCTCCTGATTATCCAATATTTACGTATGAGCCAGTCGTTTCTTCGTGTATTCTACCAAACCTCCAGCGGCAATCAACTCGGACATGAAGTCCGGATAAGGCTTCGCCATAAAGGTCCTGCCGCTGGACAGGTTCTTGATTTTCCCGTTTTCCAAATCGACTTCCAGTGTGTCACCGGAGGAGGTATTATCCACGGCCTCGGCGCATTCCAGCAAAGGCAGGCCGATATTTATGGCATTACGGAAGAAGATGCGGGCGAAGCTGTAGGCAATAACACAGGACACGCCGGATGCCTTGATAGCCAGCGGGGCATGTTCCCGCGACGAACCGCAGCCGAAGTTGGTAGTGGCCATGATGATATCGCCGGGCCGAACGTTATTCACGAAGTCGGCGTCAATATCCTCCATGGCATGCCGGGCAAGCTCAGCGGGCTCGGACACGTTGAGATAACGGGCGGGGATAATGACGTCCGTATTGACATTAGCGCCGTATTTAAAGACCTTGCCTTTCAGCTTCATAGCAACTCCTTACAAGATTGCGGCGAGTAATTATTCGTTTTATTAATTTTTTAATAAAATATTTTTTATTGTCTTAGCTTCAAGCCGTAGCTGATTCGTTTTTATTCGTAATAGTGTTATGTAAACTTCCCTGCCTGCCGCGAAGCCTTTTACTTATCTTTTACGTCACGTTTAAGTTTGCGGTATTTTGCAACCTCACTCCCCGAACCGGTACGGGTAGATTTATCCTCAAATATGCTTAGAGCTATAATCAAATGATATTTACCGTATTCAATCCACTTTTTATTTTTCGAATCCAGTACCTGCAAATCGTAATTCATATTGCCACCCTGTTTCTCATCCCAGCGGTCGGCCTCAAATACCACGTGTACAGACTCCGACTGCTGACCGGCGAGAGTCAAGGGATACCATTTCCCCTTGGTGGCGGTGTCTATCCACTTGAATCTATCCGTATGGAATTCAGTGAATTTTGAGTAATCCACCACCCATTTGGGATAATATTCGTATTCCTTTTTAGACTTGCCTTTTTCAAGTACGGCGACTATTCTCATATCCAGGACTTTACCCATTCCCCTGCCCTCGTTGGCGAAAGTAATACCCATATCAAAACTCGGTATCCACCAGGTCTTTTTTTCTTCATCCCCGGACATGTCCGGAGTTATCTTATACATCGACAGGGTAGGTATGGTATTCGATACCATTAACTTAAACGGCTTAAAAATAATCATCCACAGGGCATAAGCAGCGGTTAGTAAAGCCAGAATGCTAAATACTAAAGCAGTTATTTCAAAGGCCATTGATAATATGCTCCATATTTTTTACATCATTGTGCCGCATTCCTGATTTCCCCCTCCCAACCTGAATTCCCGCTTGCGCGGGAATGACGCTTTATAAAATCCCCCTCAAATACCCCTTTTACAAAGGGTGAGGACGATAAACCTATTTCATAACCCTATCAGGGCTGACAATCATACCGGCGACGGCGCTGGCGGCGGCTACCGCCGGGTTAGCCAGATAGACCTCCGACCCGGTGCTGCCCATGCGGCCGACAAAGTTACGGTTGGTAGTGGAAATACAGCACTCGCCTTCAGCCAGGACGCCCATGTGCCCGCCGAGGCAGGGCCCGCAGGTAGGCGTGCTGACCGCCGCTCCCGCCTTGATGAATATCTCGATAAGGCCTTCAGACAAAGCCTCCAGATATACCTGCTGGCTGCCGGGAATAATGATACAGCGTACGCCATGGCGGACCTTATGCCTTTTAAGCACCTGGGCGGCCAGACGCAGGTCTTCAACGCGGCCGTTGGTACAGCTGCCGATAACTGCCTGGTCGATTTTCACGTTATCTACCTCGTTGACAGGTTTAGCATTTGCCGGTGAATGCGGTAGCGATACCTGCGGCTCGATAAAGGTCACATCATACTCGATTACCCTGGCGTATTCGGTATCGATATCCGGCTCATAGACAAGGTAGTCTCGATTGGCTCTAGACTTTATATAAAGCTGCGTCTTGTTGTCCACGTGGAACAGACCTGCCTTGCCGCCCGCTTCGATAGCCATATTTGCCATAGTGAAGCGGCCATCCATAGAAAGCTCATCGATAGCCTCGCCGGTAAATTCCATGGCAGAATAAAGAGCGCCATCGACACCGATATCGCCGATAGTGTAAAGGATGAGGTCTTTACCCCCTACCCATTTACCCAGCGTGCCATGATAGACAAACTTGATGGTGGGCGGCACCTTCATCCAGATATCCCCGGTAGCCATGGCAACAGCAATATCCGTCGAGCCCATGCCCGTGGCGAAAGCGCCCAGGGCGCCATAGGTGCAGGTATGGGAATCCGCCCCGATGACGACATCACCGGGAAGGACCAGGCCCTGCTCCGGCAGGAGCACGTGCTCGATGCCCATTTCACCGACGTCGTAAAACTTAATACCCTGCTCGAGGCAGAACTCGCGCATCTGTTTAGCCTGCTCGGCGGAGGGTATGTCTTTATTCGGCACGAAATGGTCAGCCACCATGACGATTTTTGACGTGTCGAAGACTTTCGAGACGCCAAGGCGACGAAATTCCTTGATAGCGATAGGCGCCGTGATATCATTGGACAGAACCATATCCACCGCGGCGCTGATAAACTCGCCCGGGGCAACCTCGTTTTTACCAGCATGAGCCGCCAGTATCTTTTCAGCCAGGTTCACAATATTTCTCCTCTTGTTTATCTATATCAAACAGCTATTTCCCGGCGCGCTTCTTAACGTGAGGAAGCATGAGGATAATCAATACCAAAACAGTAGCCGCCGGTGCTATGTAGTATAACCCAGCACCAGACGCAATGCCAACACCGGCAACCGCCCAGATGGTGGCAGCCGTGGTAAGACCACTTACCTCGCCGCCGGTGCGATAAAGGATAACACCGGCACCTATGAAGCCGATGCCAGCCGCCACACCAGCCGCTATCCGGGCGGGGTCGCTGCCGGGAAAAGCATATATAGACAGCACGGTAAACAAAGACGAGCCCAGGCAGATCAGCATGTTAGTCCTCAAGCCAGCCTCTTTACCCGATAACTGCCGCTGCAAGCCAACTACCGCACCAAGGAAAGTAGCCAACAGCAGCCGCAGCACCATCTCTAAATCGGCGTTCATTCTGCGACCGCCTTTTTCTTCTTAGCTGAAAGGAGGCGATTAAGGGCATTGATATAAGCCTTGGCACTGGAGACGATAATATCCGTATCCGCGCCGCGGCCGGTATAAGTAATACCGTCGCTTTCAATCCTGATTAGAACCTCGCCGATAGCGTCGATGCCCTCGGTGACCGATTTTACCGAGAACTCGGTAAGGGTGTTGGGCACCTTAACGCACAGGTTAATGGCCTTGTAAACAGCGTCAACCGGCCCGGTGCCGAGAGACGCGCCCTCGATAATCGTCTTGCCCTCCGGCCCGATAAGCCTGACGGCGGCCATGGGAAGTCCCTGGTCGCCGCTGGTCACCTGCACGCGGTCAAGGTGGTACTCCTCGGAGATAGTGCGCTGCTCCTCGGCCACCAGCGACTCGATATCGCGGTCGGTGATGTCCTTCTTCTTATCCGCCAGCTCTTTGAAAGCGGTAAAAGCCTTGTTCAGGTCCTCGTCTTTCAGCGTGTAGCCCAGCTCGGAAAGTCGCTCCCGGAAGGCATGACGACCGCTGGTCTTGCCCAGCACCAGGCTGCTCGATGGGATGCCTACGGAACGCGGGTCCATGATTTCATAGGTTGACGACTTTTTAATCATGCCGTCGATATGCAGGCCGGAGGAATGACGGAAGGCGTTGCCGCCGACGATAGCCTTGTTGGGCTGGACGTGAAATCCGGTGAGGTCGGAGACCTGCCGACTCGTCCGATAAATCTGCTTCGTCTCGACGTTAGTCTCCAGGTTAAAGAAATCCGCGCGGGTCTTAATGGCCATGACGATTTCTTCCAGCGCGGCATTCCCGGCCCGCTCGCCGATGCCGTTGACCGTACACTCAACCTGCCGGGCGCCCTGCTTGACAGCCTCCAAGCTGTTGGCCACCGCCAGGCCGAGGTCGTTGTGGCAGTGCACGCTGACTATGGCACGGTCGATGTTGGGGACGTTTTTAAAGACGCCTGAAATAAGCTTGCCGAACTGACCCGGCATAGCATAGCCGACCGTATCCGGGATGTTAACGGTGGAAGCGCCAGCATCGATGACGGCCTTTAGAAGCTGATGGATAAAAGCCGGTTCGGTGCGCGAGGCATCCATCGCGGAAAACTCTATGTTATCCGTGTAATTGCGAGCGTGAGCAACCGTATCGCAGGACATCTGGAGAATCTGCTCGCGGCTCTTGCGCAACTGGTAAAACAGGTGGATATCGGAAGAGGAGAGGACGATGTGTATTCGGGGATTTGAGGCGCTTTTTACCGCTTCCCAGCTGTCATCCACAGCCTTGAGATTGGCGTGGGTCAGCACGCAGATAGAAGGCGCGCGTATTTCCTGCGCGATTAGTTTTACGGCTTCAAAATCGCCGGGGGAAGTGACGGGAAAGCCCGCCTCGATAACATCAACGCCCAGTCTTTCCAATTGACGGGCGATTTCCAGTTTTTCCTGAACGTTTAGAGAACCGCCAGCCGCCTGCTCCCCATCCCGTAATGTGGTATCAAAAATAATAACCCTGTCCATTTAAGTTCCTCCTTAAGAGAATAAATTAGGATACAACCGCTTGTCCCCCTCTCCCTAAATTAGAGAGGGGCCAGTAAGGATGAGGTTTATTCTCTTCAAGTAAGAACAATCGTACGACATGGTTATACGGATACATTATATATGATTTATACGTTTTTGTCCAGAACAAACCACAGTAAACGACTACGACTGCTTCCTGACGCGCGTTTTCAGCGGCTTTTCTACGCGGCGCATAACGCCGAGGCTACCCCGGACCATGGCGACACGGCCGGTGCGAGCAATTTCTCTGATGCCGAAGCCATGAAGGAGCTTGAACATAGAGTCTATTTTGTCTTCATCGCCGGTGATTTCAATGGTTAAAGTGTCAGAGGCGACGTCTACGATATTAGCGCGAAAGATATCAGCGATTTCCAGGATTTCACTGCGGGTGGCAGAGGTGGCTTTTACCTTGATAAGCGCCAGCTCACGGCCGGTCAGTTTTTCACCGGTAATGTCAAATATCTTCACCACGTCGATGAGTTTATCCAGCTGCTTGCGGACCTGCTCCACCATCGCGGTGGTGCCGTTGACGATAACAGTCACGCGCGAGAGGTGAGGCACCTCGCTGTGGCCGACCGCAATGCTGTCGATATTGAAATTTCGACGCCGGAAAAGACTCACCATGCGGTTGAGGACACCGGGCTTATCGTTGACAATCGCAACTAACGTATGCTTTGTCGTCGCCATGATGACACCTCTTTCTTCGGTTGTTCTATAAACTCGATGTTAGCAGCTCCGGGAGGCACCATGGGATATACGTTTTCCTCCGGCTCTATCATGAAGTTAATCAGGAACGGGCCGTCATGCGCCATCGCCTGCTCGATGGCCGGGCTTACTTCCTCACGCTTGGTTACCGTTAAACCGGATATGCGGTAAGCATCAGCCACCTTAATAAAGTCCGGGCAGGATATGGGGGTGGCTACATAATTTTTCTTGTAGAAAAGGTCCTGCCACTGCCTCACCATGCCCAGGAAGCCGTTATTCAAAATAGCCATTTTCACGGCGATGTTGTCCTGTACGAGGGTAGCCAGCTCCTGTATGGTCATCTGCAAACTGCCGTCGCCGTCCACCAGCCAGACCGCCTTATCGGGACGGCCGACTTTAGCACCCATGGCGGCGGGCAAGCCGAATCCCATTGTGCCCAGGCCGCCGGAGGAAATAAAGCTGCCCGGCTCGTGGAAGGTATAGTGCTGTGCCGCCCACATCTGGTGCTGACCGACGCCGGTAACAACGATGGCGTCGCCTTGCGTGGCTTCATAAAGCTCGTGGATAATATACTGCGGCAGCAGCCCCTCGCTATCATGGATATCCAGCAGGGGGTGCTGCTTACGCCATTCTTCAAGCTGCTGAATCCAGTCGATATGGCGGTTGGTTTCAATCAGCTTCTGCATCGCCTGCAGCACCGCACCCACGTCACCCACAATAGGCACATTGGCAGGCACGTTCTTGCCGATTTCCGCCGGGTCCAGGTCAATATGGATAATTTTAGCCTTAGGAGCGAAGGCACTCACCTTGCCGGTTATACGGTCATCGAAGCGCATGCCGATGGCGATAAGCAGGTCGCAATTTTCCAGCGCCTTATTAGCGTAGCCGGTACCGTGCATCCCGGCCATACCGTAGTTCAGAATATGACCGCCGGGGAAGCAGCCGATACCCAGCAGCGTTGTAATAACCGGTATCTGCGCTTTTTCCGCAAGCTCTTTAAGCTCCTCGCTGGCTCCGGAGATAATAACACCCCGACCGGCCACAATAAGCGGCTGTTTGGCTTCATTTATCAATTTAGCGGCGTTCTTGAGCTGGGTGGGATGGCCCTGCCTGGGAACCTTGTAGCCGGGAAGGTCAAGCTTTTCCGGATACACAAATTCCGCCTGGTCCGTCATCACATCCTTGGGGAGGTCGATGAGCACAGGGCCAGGCCTACCCGACCTGGCTATGTAAAAAGCCTCCTTAAAGGTCGCGGCAAGCGACGGGGCATCCATAGCCACATAGCTGTGCTTGGTAATAGGCAGGGTTATGCCGGTGATATCAATTTCCTGAAAAGCATCTTTGCCAATGAAATGACGCGCCACCTGTCCCGTTAAAGCAATCATCGGCACCGAATCCAGATAAGCGTTAGCGATACCGGTCACCAGGTTGGTAGCGCCGGGGCCAGAGGTAGCCATACAAACGCCCACCTTGCCGGTAGCCCGGGCGTAACCGTCGGCGGCATGAGCGGCGCCCTGCTCGTGGCGGGTCAAAATATGACGGATTTGAGAATACTGCGGCAGGGTATCATAAAAAGGCAATAAAGCACCACCCGGGAAGCCGAACATTACATCGACTCCTTCGGCGATTAAGCTTTCACATATTATCTGGGCACCAGTTTTTTTCATAAAGCCCCCCTTATTCCTTAAAAACCGCCCCGGTGCTGGCCGAGGTCACTTTTTCCGTATATCGGGCTAAATAGCCGGTCTTAAACCTCGGCTGGAACTCCGGCAGCTTGGCAAGGCGGTCGGATATTTCTTTCTCCGTTAATTCTACATCAAGTTTGTATTCGGGTATATTTATATGTATTATGTCGCCTTCTTTAACCGCAGCGATAGGGCCGCGGGAGGCGGCTTCCGGCGAGACATGGCCGATAGATGCGCCGCGGGTGGCACCGGAAAAACGACCGTCAGTAATCAGGGCGATATCTTTTTCCAGACCCATGCCAGAAATCAACGAGGTAGGCGTGAGCATCTCCCGCATGCCGGGCCCGCCCATGGGGCCTTCATAGCGGATAACCAGCACATCGCCGGTCTTTATTTTCCCGTCCATAATGGCTTTTGTCGCCTCTTCCTCGGAGTCGAAGACGCGGGCGCGTCCGCGGTGCTCAAGCATCTCCTTGGCGACGGCGGCTTTCTTGACCACCGCTCCTTCCGGAGCCAGGTTACCGAACAGCATAACCAGTCCACCGGTGGCAGAATGGGCATTCGCTACCGGACGAATAACCTCGGTGTTAAGATTTTTAACACCAGTTAAATTATCACCAACCGTTTTACCCGTAACCGTTTTTGCATTTAGCTTTAACAGCCCTTTCAACTCACCCATAACAGCAGGAATACCTCCGGCCATATCCAGGTCCTCGATATGGTAGGGACCAGCGGGGCGCAAACTGCAGATATACGGGGTACGCCGGCTGATATCATTGATAGTAGCCAGATTAAAATCTATACCCGCTTCACTGGCGATAGCCATCAGATGCAGCACCGAGTTGGTGCTGCCCCCTAAAGCCATATCGACGGTAAAGGCATTAAAGATAGCGTCCGGCGTAATTATGCTTTTGGGTCGAATATCCTGCTTCAGCAGCCGCATCACCTGCTCACCGGCCTGACGAGCTAAACCGCGACGCCTGGCATCGACGGCCGGTATAGCCCCATTGCCTGGCAGTCCCATACCAAGCACCTCGGTCAGGCAGTTCATCGTGTTGGCGGTAAACATACCGGAGCAGCTGCCGCAGCCGGGACAGGCCACCTGTTCCAGTCGGGTCAGCTCCGCCTCCGTCATCTTGCCGGCAGACACGTTACCCACCGCCTCGAACACAGTGCTGACATCGACTTTTTTACCGTCCAGATTGCCGGCCAGCATCGGGCCTCCGCTAACGAACACCGCAGGTACATTCAGCCTTAACGCCGCCATCAGCATGCCGGGGATAATCTTATCGCAGTTGGGTATAAACACAAGCGCATCGAACGCATGAGCTTCCGCCATGATTTCCACGGAGTCTGCAATAAGCTCACGACTGGGCAGGCTGTACTTCATGCCGGCGTGGTTCATGGCGATGCCGTCGCAAACAGCGATGGTATTGAACTCAAAAGGCACGCCGCCGCCGGCACGCACGCCTTCCTTTACTTCTTCTCCGATTTCACGCAGGTGTATATGCCCGGGAACGATGTCCGTGAAGCTGTTAACGATGCCGATAAACGGCATATTCATTTCATCTGGTGTACAGCCGAGCGCGTAGATTAAGGAGCGGTGGGGCGCCCTTTCCACACCTTTTTTAGCAGCGTCGCTTTTCATATTTCCATCCTTAACTTAAGCTCCACTAAAAAAATAACCGTCTTGTCAAGACGGACCGGGGGAGGTTTTTAGCTTGAAGCCCGTATCTAAATTTAGCACGGAAACGAGTTTATTGTCAAGCTGGGGAGGGGTAAGGGTTAAGGGGAAAAATCAAATATCAAAGACACAGATAAAAAGTTAAAGATGAGGGGGAGGGAGGTGAAAGAATACTATTAGATGATTATTTTACTCTATTATATATAACGTAATACTGGGTCTTTCGTCTTTTCATATTCGATCAACATCTCGAAATTGCATAATATTTCATGAACCTTTTCTTCATATTCAGGATAATTATTTTCCTTTAATTCTGAAAATCTCTTGCATAAATGCTCTTTGAACACATCCATATCAATAGTTCTCCAAGCTTCCTTTCTCTTTACAAACAATATATGCTTCACAAAATATACACTTCGTTCTACAAATTGATAAAAATATTGCCTATCACTAAGGTGTGAGAATAATGTTGGACTATAAATCCATCTATCATATGCTTTGAAAACGCTCTCATCTTCTAAAAAATTTTTAATTTTCATATTACTCCTTTATTCCCACCCCAGCCCTATCGTCCCCCTCGTTATGAAGCCGGCTTTGATAGCCTGTTGAGTCAACTCTTCCCTGAAGTCGGGGTGGGCGATGGAAATCAGGGCCTTGGCGCGCTGCCAGACACTCAATCCTTTCAGGTTTACCATGCCGTACTCGGTGACAACATAAGAAACATCGGAGGCGGGGACGGTCACCATGTCGCCAGGCTCAAGGGTAGGGACTATATTGGAAATAAGCCTGCCGTTTTTATCCCCGCGGGCGGCGTGGAGGCAGATAAAGGCTTTGCCATCTCTGGACATGTAAGCGCCGCGGGTGAACTCCAGCTGGCCGCCGGTGCCGGAAATCTGGCGCGTGCCGACCGACTCCGAGCAGACCTGTCCGCGCAGGTCGATACGCAGAGCACCGTTGATGGCGATTTGCCCATCGTTTTTGGCGATGGTATAGGGGTCGTTGGTGTAATCGACGGGGAAACCGGCCAGAGCAGGGTTTTTATCCATGAACTTATACAGCTTCTCCGAGCCGGCGGCGAAGCAAAAGACCGACTTACCGGGGTCGAGGGTCTTGTGTTTGCCGGTGACCACACCCGCCTCGATAAGCTCCATCATGCTGTCGTTGAACATCTCCGAGTGGATACCGAGGTCCTTTAAATTCTGTTTGATAAGCAGCTCGCCGACGATGCTGGGGATAGCGCCCACACCGAGCTGTATGGTGGCGCCGTCATCGATTTGTTCCGCCAGTAAACTGGCGATAGCTTCATCCTGCGGGGCGATAACGGCGGCGGGGAAATCGGGGATTTTATATTCGTAGTTCTCCACGATATAGTCCACCTGCGATATATTAACGACCTCATCGTAGCCGCCGAAGACCCAGGGCATGTGTTCGTTCACCTCAAGTACAACTTTCTTAGCAACCTCGCAGGCGGCCTTCTGGCGCGTGACCGCCGTCCCGAAATTGAAATTGCCTTTATCATCCATGGGCGTGACTTCAATGAAGGTGATGTCCACCGCGTCCTTGAGCCACTGGCGGTACATGCGCGGCCCCTCGCCCAGCCCGAAAGGAATATAAGAGCAGGCGCCGTTCTTGGCATATTCCCGCTCCACCTTACCGAGGAACCAGGAATTATGCACAAAATGCTGCTGGGAGGGGTCGCGGCGGGGGATAACGGTATGGGAATGCTCGGCGCGGATTTTCACGTCCTTAAGCTCTCCGGCGCGTGCCGCCAACTTTTCGTCGATGAGTGAGGGAAAGCCGCAGATAGCGCCGTAATCGACCCACATGCCGCTTTTTACCAGTCCGGCGGCCTCTTCAGCGGAGATGAGCTTGCGCCGGTATTCACGAGTGAAGTCTAGCGGCATTGCCTGTCTTCGATTTCCTTGATTTTGTCGATGCGTTTCTGATGACGGCCGCCCTCGTAATCGGTCTTGATAAAGTCCTCGACGATGACCTTGACTTTAGCCGGGTCCTCTTCCGCCGCCAGGCAGCAGATTTGAGCGTTGTTATGCAGGCGGGCGCGGTGGGCGGTAAAAACATCATGGCACTGGGCGGCACGGATGCCCCGCACCTTATTGGCGGCGATGCACATGCCGATGCCGGTGCCGCAAATCAGGATACCCATATCGAACTCCCCCTTGATAACACCCTCCGCCACCTTCTCGGCGATGTCAGGATAATCAACCGCATCTTCGGTGAAACAGCCGAAATCGTGGATAAAATGGCCTAAATCCATGATTACGGAAATAACAGGTACTTTAAGTTCACAGCCCCGATGGTCGTTGCCAACAGCAATACGCACGAAAAAACCTCCTGATTTTATTCCGGTTTCTTTTCTTTAGACTTTTCAAACATCATTAACGTCTCACGTACCTCCAGCCAGCTAATGCGTCCCTGCCGGATAAGCTGGGGCGGCGTGACCGATAAATCAACTATCGTCGAGACCTCGCGTACTTTCAAGGGCCCCTGGTCGAGCACCATGGCTACCAGCTCAAGATTTTCCCCGAGCTGCGCGGTGACCTCATCGATAGAATAGGTCGCCGGCCTGCCGCTGATATTGGCGCTGGTAGCCGTTAACGGCTTACCGGTAATCTCCGCCAGGCGCTGAATTACACGGTTATCCGGGATGCGGATACCGACGGTGTCAAGTCCCGCCACCAGCGCGACGGGAATAGTATCCTTTTTCGGCAACACCAGCGTTAAAGCGCCGGGCAGATAATGGTCAGCGAGGTAGCGGGCGGCATCGTTAAGATGGGCGTACTTTTCCGCCTCCTCGACAGAATGCACAGCAACATGAACAGGATTGGAGGAAGCACGTCCCTTAAGGTAAAAGACCTTGGCGATAGCGCGGGTATCCAGGGCATTGGCGGAGAAGGCATAACCGGAGTCCGTCGGGCAAACGACGACCTCCCCCTTCATTATCAGGCCAGCAGCGCGCTCCAGTGTCCTTTCGTCGGGACTGGCAGCATTTACTTTTTCCATTTTCGTCTTCATATCATCCCCCAAGCGGAGCGTTGGGAAACACGTTGAGACGTAAATCCGACCTTTCCCCCAATACCATTCTAGCGTATCCGGCGGCCGCAATCATAGCGGCATTATCCGTGCAGAGGGATAAATCAGGGAAAAATACTTTAATTCCCTTCTTTTTACATGCTTCCGCAAAGACCCGGCGAAGACGACTGTTGGCGGAAACACCGCCGGTAACACTGACGACTTTTAAGTCTTTCATCTCTACAGCGCGCAGGGTCTTGGCGACCAGCGTATCGACGACGGCTTCCTGAAAAGAGGCGGCGATATCGGGGAGGGGGAGCTTTTCACTGGCGGCGATTTTGTACTTGAACATGTTGATAACCGCCGTCTTCAAGCCGCTGAAGCTGAA
>JAFGHK010000094.1 GCA_016930185.1 Dehalococcoidales bacterium
GAGTGGGTTTCTCACCCCCGCCTTTGACGCTATGAAAGAAACCGTGGCAGCTATCGAGTCCGCCGGCATAAGAGATAAGGTGAAGATTATGATAGGCGGTGGACAGCTAGATGACGGCATCACGAAATATACCAAAGCAGATGCTTATGGTAAGGATGCCATGGTGGCGGTAGCTTTAGCGAAAGGATGGATGGGAGAAAAATGAGCGTACAAAAGCAATGGGCGGAGATGACCTGGGAGGAAAAGCGTCAGGAGCGTTTTAAGCAGTGGCTTTCGTTGCCGGATATTAAATTCTACAACCCGGAAGCTGAAAAGTTATATATCGAAAGGGGAACCAGGTTTGCTAAAGCATTCCAGTTGGAAAAGCCGGATAGGGTACCGTGCATTCTTCCGGTCAGCAATTACCCGGCATACTACGGGGGATCTGATTTACGTACGGTTATGTATGACTATGATGAATTGAAACGTACCTGGCGTAAATTTCTAGATGATTTTAGCGATTCAGACGTGTATTTTGGTCCTGCTATGGTTCCTCCTGGAAAGGCGCTTGAAGCTGTTGACTATAAGCTGTACAAATGGCCCGGGCGTGGTATTTCCGGTGATACCACTTCATACCAGTGCGTGGAAGGCGAATACATGAAAGCGGACGAATATGACGCTCTCATCAGAGACCCATCAAATTTCTGGCTGCGAATGTACCTGCCGCGTGTCTTTGGAGCTTTTGAACCCTTACGTAATATTCCCCCATTCACTACGATAGAAGAAATAGCCATCATGTCGTTCGTTTCTTACGGGAGACCGGACGTTCAGGGGGCATTTCAGGCTTTACTAGAGGCCGGTAGAGAAAGTATGAAATGGATGGCGGCAGTGATGGAGGTTAGTCTGGAGGCTACGCAGAGGGGTTTCCCTGGAATAATGGGTGGGTTAGCCAAAGCCCCCTTCGATACCCTGGGTGATACGTTACGAGGGACACAAGCAATAATGATGGATATGTTCCAGAGGCCGGAAAAACTCAAAGAAGCAATGGAGAAAATAGCAACCCTAACCATTGATTCGACAGTAGCTTCTGTTGGTAGCGCGGGGGCGCCAGTTATTATTATGCCGTTGCACAAAGGCGCAGACGGTTTTATGTCTAAAAAACAATACGAGACCTTTTACTGGCCAACTTTCAAGAAAGTGATCATGGGTTTAGTTAACGAAGGCATCATGCCGATACTCTTTGCGGAGGGTAGCTATAATGAGCGTCTGGATATTGTTAAGGAATTACCAAGGGGTTCAGTGAGTTGGTGGTTCGACCAAACAGATATGTCTAAAGCTAAAAAAATCCTGGGCGATAAAGCCTGTATCATCGGTAATGTTCCCACATCACTGCTGATGACCGGTACACCAAAAGAAGTCAAGGAGTACTGCCGCAAACTCATCGAGGTCTGCGCACCGGGCGGCGGTTATGTACTAAGCGGTGGAGCCAATATTGATAAGGGAAATCCTGATAACCTGCGCGTCATGATGGAAGCTGTTAAGGAATATGGGGTTTATTAACCCAGCCAAGAAATAAGGGGGTATTTCAATATGGATACAGCCAAGAAACGGTCGGAGATGAGTTGGGAGGAAAAGCGCGAGGAGCGTTTTAAAAGATGGCTTAATCCCGGGGTAAAATTCTCCAGCGAAGACGCTGCCGCACTTTACAAGCAAAGGGTAAACAGGTTTATCAAGGCAATCAAGCTGCAAGAGCCCGACGACCGCGTACCGGTTATTTTACCGGCGGGAAACATCCCGGCTTATCTGGCGGGGAGCAACCTGAAGACAGCCATGTACGATTATGACGCAATGCGCCGTGCGTGGATAAAATTTCTTCATGAATTCGGACCAGACATGGACACATTTATTGGACCGGGACTAGTCTTACCCGGCAAAGTTCTTGAAATTATTGATTTTAAACTGGAAAAATGGCCGGGCCACGGCCTGGCTGACGACCTCGAGACTTACCAGTTCGTGGAAAAGGAGTACATAAAGGCCGATGAGTACGATGCGCTTATCAAAGACCCTTCCGATTTCTGGTTAAGGAAATTCCTCCCACGCGCCGCCGGGGCTTTTAAGGCTTTTGAAAAGCTACCCCAGTTGACAGCATTTATCGGGATACCTGTTTTTTACGTTGGGGCTTATGCAGACCCGGAAGTCCAGGCCGCGCTAAAGGCACTGGTGGAAGCGGGTATTGAAACCATGAAATGGAATGGAGTCGTTGGCGATGTCAACAGGCAATCGCTTGAGGCTGGTCTGCCTTCTTTCTGGGGCGGTATGTCAGGCGCACCATTCGATATGATAGGCGATATGCTGCGGGGGACCAATGGGATAATGATGGATATGTTCCAGCGGCCGGACAAGCTTAACGAGGCGATGGAGAGGCTGGTGCCTATAGCTATCGACGAGGCCGTGGCTGCATCTAACGCCTCGGGGTGCCCGATAATCGTGATGCCTCTCCATAAAGGGACGGGCGGGTTTATGTCTAACAAGCAATACGAGACTTTCTACTGGCCCACTTTTAAAAAGATACTCCTGGGGTTGGTCAATGAAGGGCTGGTCCCGATGCCCTTTGCCGAAGGGAACTACGAGCCACGTCTCGAGATAATCAAAGATATGCCCCGGGGCTCAATGATATGGTGGTTCGAGCACATGGATATGGCTAAAGCCAAAAAAGTCCTCGGCGACACTGCTTGTATCGCCGGCAATATCCCTGTTACGACGCTTTGCACCGGGACGGCGGAACAGGTAAAGGAACATTGCCGAGAGCTTATTGAGACATGCGCACCCGGAGGAGGATATATACTGACCGGTGGGGCAACCATGGACAAGGGAAACCCGGATAACCTACGTGCCGTAATGGAAGCTGCCAAAAAATACGGCGCGTATAAAAAATAAACATCCCCGTAAATGGAACGGTTGTGCGGCAAGTGAATAACCCCGGAAGTTTCAAATGCCGCGCCCGAAAAATAGTCTGATAAGAACAGAACCCCGTGATAAACCGGCGTGTCGGAATGATAAAAGGAGGCTGACGAATGGCGTACAAAATCACAGATGAATGTATAAGTTGTGGGGCATGTGAAGTCGAGTGTAAAAACCAGGCAATTTCAGAAGGAGATACAACCTATGTAATAGATCCTGATAAATGTACTGAATGCATAGGTTACTTCGAGTCTTCGAAGTGTGCCGAGGTCTGCCCGGTAGATGCCTGTGTACCTGACCCGGAACACGAAGAAAACAAAGAACAGCTGCTGGAGAAATGGCATAAGTTACACCCGGGTGAAACCCCGGCGTAAATGACAGAAAGTCATAAAGTGAGTAATGACAGAGTAAGAGAGATTGAAGACAAAATAGACGATCTCAAGGCACGCTGGCCAGCTCATTCGGTGCCGCCATCGATGTGGCAGCAACTCGAGGAGCTGGAAGACGAGCTGGAGAAGGCGAAAAAAGCTAAAAGCAAGGGGAACCAAACGGCTTGAGTAAGAGTAATTATGCCAAGCAAGATGGCTTTAGTAGATTTAATAAATGTCACCCGGAGAAACAACGTGGCGGCATTTGTGCGGCAGCCCTGGCATGTTCTCACGGCCTGCTAAAGCAGGAAGCTCCTTTTGAGATACCCATGACGGACCCGTTTCTTTGCCAAGGCTGCGGTGACTGCGTCCGTGCCTGTCCGTTTAAGGCGATCAGTATAGCAAGAATGTAAAGCAGGAAGGTTGATGAAACATGAAAATATCAGTCTGCGGTAAGGGAGGTAGTGGTAAAAGTACCATAGTTGCCCTGCTGGCAAAAGAAGCGCGAGATAGAGGTTACCGTGTTCTGGTCGTTGACTCTGATGAATCTAATACGGGCTTGTTCCGCATGTTTAGTTTTAATAATGCGCCTGTGCCTCTTATGGAGCTCGTCGGAGGTAAACGAAGTCTGCAACGGAAGATGGGGCAGCCTAACATCCTTAAAGGAACCAGTATCAAGACTTCACAAATTCCTGAGGGATATTGGATGGGAAAAGACGGTCTCATGCTGGTTAGTATAGGTAAGATACTTCAGTCGCTGGAGGGATGCGCCTGCCCAATGGGGGTTTTAAGTCGAGAGTTCTTAAAAAAGCTCGATTTGCAGGAAGACGAAATAGCCATTATAGACATGGAGGCGGGAGTGGAGCATTTCGGTCGGGGAGTAGAGACCAGCGTTGACAGCGTGCTTATTGTGGTTGAGCCTTCGCTAGAGTCGATAGAGGTAGCAAAAAAAATAAATGATCTGGCGAAAGGAATTGGTATAAGTAATATCTGGGCGGTTCTTAATAAGATGGCATCGGATGATATTGCAACAAAAGTCAATGGGGCACTGAAAAGGCACGGGATTCACGTGGTTGGTCGCCTCAATTTTGATACAGGTTTATTTGAATCAAGTATAGATGGTAAAATTCTTGCAGAGGGGAAAGTTGTAGAAGATATACGTGAAGTTCTGGATTCTATTCTTTCCCAAGTGACCAAGTGAATATTTATTTAGGTGGAATGGAGGTAAACGAGGATGTGTCTGGCTAAAGTGTTTATAAACAACTGGCACGGGCAACCATTATTACAAGATATCGCTCACTTGCAGACAGATGGTAATAGAGTTAAACTGGAAACCCTGTTTGGTGAGGAGAAGGTAGTTATCGGCCATCTCGCCGAGATAGATTTCTCCGCATCTAAGATACTTCTACAACAAAGTAATACAGACTCTAAAGAATAATCACAGTGAATAGTGTGTAATCAACATATCATTAGATTGGACAATCAGAGTTGGAAATACAAGAAAAAGACAACACTACTTCTCCCTTCGATGAACTGGCTTCGGAATATGACGCCTGGTTTGACGCAGAAGGAAATCTTATCTTCCGTAACGAGGTCAAGGCTCTCCAGACGCTATTGCCGTACCTGCAAAAGCCGTGGCTTGAAATAGGGGTCGGGAGCGGTCGTTTCGCTCAAGCTTTAGGCATAGAAACCGGAATTGACCCTTCCGCTAAGTTAATCGAAATTGCCAAGAGTCGCGGGATAAAAACGTTTCTTGGGCACGGGGAAGAACAAATTTTTGATACAGAATCGTTTGGCACCGTGTTTCTAATCGTCACGCTTTGTTTTTTAGACTCACCACTGAAAGTGCTGAAGGAGGTTAAGCGCATACTGATACCCAGCGGTAAGATAGTATTAGGATTGGTATTGAAAGACAGTCCTTGGGGGATATTATACCAGAGGAAAAAAGAAGAGAATCATCGTTTTTACAAATATGCAAAGTTCTATAGCTCTAAAGAGATTGTTAGAATGTTGTTTAAAGCAGGCTTTATGGGAGATAAGATGATTTCGGCACTGTTCCAGGAACCGGGGAATGTTAAGGATATAGAAGAGCCGAAAGAGGGTTATTACCCGGAAGCTGGATTCACCATAATAGTGGCTCATAAGATAACAAGAGCCTAAATAATCGATTTTGTACAGCGAGAGGAAAAAGTTATGTTAAAGGTCAGGGGCGATTTGTGCATCGGCTGCGGGCTTTGTGTTGAAAATTGCCCGCGGCAGGCTATCATGATTGTATCGGCTACGGCTAACATAAACCAGAACCGGTGTAATCAATGTCGCCGCTGCCTTGAAGTCTGCCCCAAAGGGGCTATTGTTGAACTTGTTACAGTATCAAGAGAAGAATTAGAGTCTACTATCGCCTCTCTAAAGTTTCAGGCAGATGATATAATTTATAAGATTGAACAACTCCAATATCAAGATAACACGAAGGTTAAATAAAAACCATTAAGGAGGAATATGGTACTAGAGATTACTGACAAGAATTTTAAGGAAGAAGTGCTGGACTCTAAAATACCTGTAGTAGTAGACTTTTGGGCACCCTGGTGCGGGCCCTGTCTTATAATTGCCCCGGTGACTGAAAAATTATCGGAGGAATATGTTGACAAGGTAAAATTCTGCAAGCTCAACGTGGATGAAAACCTCAAAACAGCTAGAGAATATGGAGTGATGAGCATACCGCTCTTATTGTTCTTTAAAGATGGCAAGCAAGTCGATAGTGTCCTGGGAGCGGTACCGGAAAGTATGATCCAACCGAAAGTTAAAGCTCTTCTTTAACTAAACCGGGGGCAGGACGAGAGATATGGCCACCTTTAAGGAGATAGAAGAGGCACGAAGATTGCTGGGGCTTGGTGAAACAGCCAAACTCAAGGAGATAAAACGAGCTTTTAGAACGCTAGCACACCGCTACCACCCAGATAAAAATACTATTGAGAATGTTGATGAAGCCGAAATCATGAAGCGATTGAACTGGGCTTATAAGATTCTCATGGATTACTGTAATGAATATAAATATAGCTTCGGGCAAGAAGATGTAGCCAGAGTTTACCCCGACGAAGATGATTATAATAAATGGCGCGAGAACTGGCCCTTCTAGTTGATACTTCACTCATATTTATAGTCAAATCTCCCCATTAAGTATGAGGGAAAAC
>JAFGHK010000095.1 GCA_016930185.1 Dehalococcoidales bacterium
AAGTAAAATTATATAATTTATATATTTGTGGTAAATAAAAGATTAATGAATATGGAGTAAGACATGACCATAAAAAGTATAAAAATAAGTAACTTTAAAAGTTTTAATAATTTAGAGATTAATCTTCATGATTTTAACTTATTAATTGGAGCCAATGCTTCTGGTAAATCAAATTTCATACAAATATTCAAATTTTTAAAAGATACTGTAGAATATGGTTTGGATAACGCAATATCACTTCAGGGAGGTTTAGAGTATTTTAGAAATGTCAACATTACTTTACAAAATAACTTTTTTCTTGAGATATTAGCTGAACATAAGTATGGTTTGGGGTATGCAAAAGAGGTTGAAGGTCAATTTTTAGGCGTTAGGCCATACGAGACATTATATAATATAGATATTAATTTTAATAAAACAAATACAGGTATAAAGAATATCAGAGAACAATTATCACAAAAGTCGGATTATTCTATTCTAGAAAGAAAATATTTAAAAACGAAAGAAAAAGTTGATGAAAAAGAAAAACTTGGTAGTGGTAAAACAAGCATTATTAATGATAATGGTAAAATCAAGGTTGAATTACAGCCACCACTTGGAAAAGTTAAAGATAGAGACTTAAAAGCTGATGACGTTTTCCCCTCTTTGTTAAATGAAGAGAGGCCATCAAAGAAAACTACATTACTTGAAAAGCTTGCTTTCTTACCTCCATTTATGTTAGATGAAAAATTTACTGATTTTGCTATATATAATGTTGATCCAAGATTGCCTAAGAAAGCTGTGTCTATAACTGGAAAAGCTGAATTGGAAGAGGATGGTAGCAATTTGGCAATCGTTTTAAATAATATCAAACAGAATGCTGCAAAAAGAAGAAAATTTTATAATTTAATGCATGATCTTTTACCTTTCATAGATGAGTTTGCTGTAGATAAATTTGCGGACACTTTACTATTTAAAACACGTGAGCGTTACTCAAAAAATAAATTCCTACCGGCTTCCTTAATGTCTGATGGAACGATAAATCTTACACTCTTAATAATAGCATTGTATTTTGAAAATATGAATCTAAAAATAATCGAGGAACCGGAAAGGAATATTCACCCGTATATGATATCTAGGATAGTTGAAATGATGCAAGAAGCTTCAAGAAAAACCCAGATAATATGTACTACTCATAATCCAGAAATGTTAAAACATATAGACTCGGAGAATATATTTCTAGTTTATAGAAATAAAGAAGGACACTCCTGTATTTCAAGACCAATTGAAAAAGAAGAAATACAACACTTTTTAGAAAGTGAAATGGGAATTGATGAACTATATGTGCGAAATCTTTTAGAAATGTGACTATCAATGTATAAGCGCTTATTTATAATTGTTGAGGGTCCTGATGATGGAAGGTTTTTCAGCAGGATTATAAAACCTGTATTTGAGAATAATTACGAATGTATAGATTTATGGGAAAACGCTCAAAAAGTCTATAAGAAGACATGTAAATTCATAAGAAGCATTAATTCCATGTCATCTGCTAATTTTGTTGCTGATTATATATTTGTCACTGATATTAATAATTCACCGTGTGTATCCCATAAAAAAATGATCAAGAAGAGTCAATTCAGTGATCTTGACGGGGGAAAAATATTAGTCATTAAGAAAGAAATCGAGAGTTGGTTTCTTGCAGGGTTAGATCGAATAAATTGTAAGAAATGTCGGATTCCTAACCATAGCGATACAGAAAAAATTTCGAAAGAGCAGTTTAATAACATGATTCCCAAGAAGTTTAGAGACTCTAGGATAGATTTTTTACATGAATTACTTAATTATTTTCAGATAGAAGTAGCCAAAGAAAAGAATGCTTCTTTTAAATATTTCATAGAAAAATATATTAGCAATTAGTTATATGCAGGAAGTATTCAGTCGGTATATAGATTATCTTGAAGCGGAGAAAAACGTATCCGCTTATACGGTGCGCAACTATACCGGGGACCTGCTGGAATTTTTTACATTCGTCAGTAAAAGCGGCATCGATACGCTGAAAAAGGTCGATAAGCAGACGTTGCGCGCCTACCTGGCCGAGCTGATGCGGAAAGGCTTCGCCAAATCGAGCATCGCCAGGAAACTCTCGGCCATAAGGTCGTTCTACCGATACCTGATGCGCGAGGAACTCGTATCGGCGAGTCCCGCGGCCACCACGGTATCGCCCCGGTTGGACAAGCGACTGCCTGAATTCCTGACGCAGGATGAAGCCAAAAGACTGGTGGAATCGCCGGATGTATCACAGCCGCAGGGCCAGCGCGACCGTGCTTTGCTGGAACTGCTCTATGCCTCCGGCCTGCGGGTCAGCGAGCTGGTGAACATGAACGTCGACCAGCTGAACCTGGCGACTAACGAAATCAGGGTGTGGGGCAAGGGTTCAAAAGAGCGGGTGGTGCTCATCGGCGAGCCGGCGGCGGCGGCGCTGAATACCTATATAAATAGTGGCAGGAAAGAACTCCTCGGCGGCAAGAGGAATAATGCCATCTTCGTCAACAGGTATGGGGAAAGAATACTCGCCCGGCGCGTGCAGAAGATACTGCTTAAATACTCGAAGAATATCAATAAGAGGGTTCATCCCCACATACTAAGGCATACGTTCGCCACGCACCTGCTGGACGGAGGTGCCGACCTCAAGGTGGTGCAGGAACTGCTGGGGCACGCCGACCTTGCTTCTACGCAGATTTACACCCACGTTACGCAGAGTCGGGCGCGCAAGATTTACCTCGCCGCCCACCCGATGGCGCGGGGAGAAAGCGGCGAACGTGAATAAAAGACTAGAGAAGCTGCGCTCCAGGCTGACGGAAAAAGCCATCGACGGGATTCTAATCACGCAGCCGGATAACCGGCGCTATCTTTCCGGTTTTCACGGCACCGCGGGCTACCTGATTATCACTGCCAGACGTGCCATACTTGCCACGGACTTCCGCTACACCGAGCAGGCAAAAGAGGAAGCGCCTGATTTTACAGTCAAGCAAATTACCGGCAATCTTGAAAAGTGGTTTCCAGGTCTTGCGGGAGATATGGGAATCAAGCGTCTGGGGTTTGAGGGGAGAGACGTTGCCTTTAGTTTTCACCGGCAAATAATAGATGCTTTGAAAAAGAAAAAATACAGCGTCAAACTAGTCCCCATCGAGGGGCTGGTGGAGGACATACGGGCGGTTAAAGGGCCGGAGGAAATCGAATTTATAGCTAAAGCGTCGGCAATTACCGACGCGTCATTTGAAGATATAGAATCGAAATTAAAAGCGGGAATGACGGAAAATCAGGTTGCCTGGGAGCTGGAAAAAGCCATGCGTGAGGGAGGCAGCGAATACTTGCCGTTCGATATCATTGTTGCTTCGGGGCCTAACGCGTCCTTGCCCCACGCCAAACCCACCGATAGAGCCATCAAAGCGGGCGAGTCGATAGTGATAGACATGGGGGCGAGATACAAAGGCTACGCTAGCGACTTAAGTCGGACGGTATGCGTCGGTGGGCCTGACACAAAGCTCAAAGAGGTTTATAACATCGTCCTTAAAGCCCAAACGGCCGCGGCAGAAGCGATATCTAAAGGAATGACAGGCAATCATGCGGACAAAATAGCGCGTGACTTAATCAATAAGGCGGGCTACGGGGAGGCTTTCGGGCACTCGCTGGGGCATGGTGTAGGGCTGGCGGCGCACGAGCAGCCGAGGCTTGGGACGCTCTCGAAAGACAGGTTGACCGACGGCATGGTGTTTACGATAGAGCCGGGTATTTACTTAAGTGGGTGGGGAGGCGTAAGAATCGAGGACACGGTGGTGATGGAGAGAGGCAAGGTCAAAATGATAACCAAAGCGAGGAAAATGACTTGTTAAAAGCGGATTTGCATATTCATACCAGATATTCCATGGACTGCCAGTCGCCGCTGGACAAAATAATAGAGCGGTGCCAGGAACTCGGGATAAATTGTATCGCCACCGCTGACCACGGCACGGCGGAGGGTGGACTGGAGATGCAGAAAATCGCCCCGTTCAAGGTCATTGTCGCCGAGGAAATCCTGACCACCGAGGGCGAAATTATGGGCATGTTCCTGAAGGAGACGATACCCAGCGGTATCACGCCGCGGGAGGCGATAAAACGCATACGGGAGCAGGACGGGCTGGTCAATATCCCCCACCCTTTCGAGAAGATGCGCGGCTCGGCGTTGCAGGATAAGACCATAAACGAGATAGCAGGAGACATCGACCTTATGGAAGTATTCAATTCCCGCAGTCCTTTCCCGAAGAACACCAATAAAGCCCGTGCCTTTGCGGCGAAGCACGGCATACCTGGCAGCGCCGGCAGCGACGCCCACTCGATTCACGAGATAGGCAACGCCTTTATCGAGATGCCGGACTTCAATAATAAGGATGAATTTCTCAAGGCGCTGGCGAAGGGGAAAATCCATGGAAAAAGGTCGGGCATATTCGTGCATTTTTACAGCACCTGGGCGTCGGTAAAGGCTAGACTGCGTGGGAGGAAAAGGCGTGAGCAATAAATACAAAATCGGCTGGTTTTCCACGGGGAGGGGCGAAGGCTCCAAGGGGCTCTTAAGGGCGACGCACCAGGCGATTAAGTCCGGCGAACTGGATGCTGAAATAGAGTTCGTTTATTGCAGTCGTGAACGCGGCGAGACGGAAGCCACCGACCGGTACCTGGACATGGTAAAGGAATACGGTATTCCACTGGTCAGCTATTCCTACCAGAAATACAGGAAGATGAAGGGCATGCCCGGTCCCGACCTTTCACAGTCCCTGCCGCAGTGGCGTATCGACTATGATAAAGAGGTTTTAAAGTTACTTAAGGATTTCAAGCCCGACCTCGTTTTGTTGGCGGGTTTCATGCTCGTGAGTACACCTGTCATGTGCGACAGGTATGAAATAATCAACCTGCACCCGGCGGCGCCGGGCGGACCGGCGGGAACCTGGCAGCAGGTAATCTGGAAACTCATCGAGGACAAGGCGGATACGCAGGGGATAAAAATGCACGTGGCGATACCGGAACTTGACATGGGCCCCACGGCTACCTACTGCACTTTCCTGATACGCAGCGGGACCTTCGATAAGCTGTGGGAGGAAATAAAGGGTAAGAAGGTGGCGGAGATTAAGGGGGGTGAAGGAGTGGAGAACAGGTTATTCAAGACCATCCGGGAGCACGGCGCAATACGTGAAGTGCCCTTAATCATTAAGACCCTTAAGGTGTTCAGCGAAGGAAAGATTAAAATAACCAAAGACCGGCAGGTGGTTGACGCTGCCGGCCGTGTGATAAAGGGTTATGACTTGTCCAAAGAGATAGATGAAGCGGTGAGGGGCAAAATATAAATCAATAGCCAATAACTGGCATACAAATTTCAAAAGTTTGGTTATTGTCCCGATTCCTTTACTCATACGGGATGCCGTATGAAATCAGCATATCTTGTATCTTGGTTATTCCTTCGGGTTATTTCTTCTTCCCCTTCTCCTCTTTCTCCTCTTTCTCCTCGGAAGGCTTTTCTAGGACTTCGTCAATAATACCGTATTCCACTGCCTGGGTGGGATTAAGGTAAAAATCACGGTCGGTGTCATGGGTAATTTTATCCATGGCCTGCCCGGTATGCTTGACGAGGATTTCCTTAAGGATGTCCTGCTGGCGCATGATTTCCTTGGCGGCGATAACGATGTCCGCGGCCTGCCCCTGGGTGCTGCCGATAGCCTGGTGCATGTGAATGGTGGCGTGAGGGAGAGCGTAGCGCTTGCCCTTGGCGCCGGCGCAGAGCAGCACCGTGGCCATGCTGGCGGCCATGCCGACGCAAATGGTGGAGACCTGAGGACGGATTAGCTGTATTGTGTCGTAGATGGCCAGTCCGGCGCTGATAACGCCGCCCGGGCTCTGGATATACATATTGATATCTCTTTCAGGGTCTTCCCTTTCCAGGTAAAGGAGCTGGGCAATCAGGGTGTTGGCAACGGGGTCGGAGATAGGGGTGAACAGCATGACGATGCGTTCCTTCAGGAGCATGGAATAAAGGTCCCACATTCTCTCGCCGCGGGGGCCGGATTCAACGACGCCTGGTATTACATTCAATGGTAAGTTATTCATTTTTCCTCCTCCTTTTTCTTCTTAGCCGGTTTCCTGGCGGTTTTTTTAACGTTTTTGGCAATATCCGTAAGACGCTCGATAGTCTTGCGGGTCTTAATCGTCTGGGTAATAGACTGGCGGTTCTGGGGAGTGTCCAGCATTTTCAGCATTTCGTCTTTTTTATCATCGCCGATGCCTTGTACCATGTTGCTGATGCCGTTTCTAATTTCTTCTTCGGTGACCTCTATTTTTTCTTCTTCGGCGATTTTACTAAGGACTAAAGATGCGTTGACGTTTCTAATAGCAACGGGACGCAAATCTTCCTGCAGCTGTTCGGGAGTCTTGTTGATGCTGCGCAGGTATTCATCCATGCCCTGCCCGGTCTGCTGCAGCTGACGGGCCTGGTCGCTGATAAGACGGTTTATTTCATAGTCGATAATGACGGGCGGATACTCGACTTTCGACTGCTCGACGGCAGTGTTAATGACCTTTTCCTCGTGGTCCATGCGGGCGGTTTCCTCTGCCCTTTGTTTAAGGCTCTTGCTGACTTCCTCGCGGAGGGCTTTCAGGTCTTTGAATTCCTTGGAGACCTGTGAGGCAAAGGCATCGTTAAGCTCGGGGAGTTTTTCCTCCTTGACCTCCTGGAGGGTCACTTTGAAATGGGCTTTCTTGCCGGCGAGTTGTTTGCCGGGGTAATCTTCAGGGAAGGTAAGATCAAACTCCTTAGTCTCGTCTTTTTTCATACCGACGATTTGCTCGGCGAAGCCCGGGGCGGGCGACATGGAGTCTTTGGTGACGAGGTACTGTGAGCCGGCCCTTTGTACCAGCGGTTTATCATCGGATTCGGAGTTGATGTTGATAATAGCCATGTCGTTATATTCCACCGGCCTGTCAACGGGCTCCCATGCAGCGTTCTGGTGACGAAGCTGCTCGATGACGGAGTCGATATTTTCTTTCTTTATTTGTTCAACCTCCGGCGACATCCTGATACCCTTGTAGTCGCCCAGGGTGACTGACGGCGCCAGGGGGACTACCGCTTTAAATATGAGCGGTTCCGCCTGGGTGATTTCCAGGCTCGGCTGTGCATAAGGCTCGATTTCCTGCTCCTTGAGCGCATCCTCGTAAGCCTTAGGAACGATGCCGTCGATAGCTTCTTCAAGCAGTCGGCTCTTTCCCAAAGTTCGCTCCACGATAGCCCGCGGGGCCTTACCCTTGCGGAAGCCGGGGATATCGGCCTTTTGTACCAGTTTGCTGTAGGCTTCCTGCATACCGGCTTCCATTTCCGCAGGCTCCATCTCGATAGTGAGATAAGCCTGGCTGTTTTCTACTTTTTCTTTGATTACTTTCAAATCTCCTCCGATCAGGTCATTCTTCGTCAAGCAAACGCAGGTGCAGTTCGGCAAGCTGCTCCTCGGCGGCTGGCGAAGGTGCCCCGAGGGTCATATCCATGGCGGACTGGTTCTTGGGGAAAGCCACGACATCGCGGATATTCTGTTCCCCGGATAAGACCATCACCGTGCGGTCGATGCCGGCGCCGAAGCCGCCGTGCGGCGGTGCGCCGAAGTCAAAAGCCTCCAGCATATGCCCGAAGAGCCTGTTTATGCGTTCATCTTCATAGCCGAGGACTTTTAATATTTTCTTTTGCAGGTCGGAGCGGTGGATGCGGATACTGCCGGAGCCGAGCTCCAGTCCGTTGCATATAAGGTCGTAGTTTTTCCCGATGACTTTTTCAGGGTCGGTATCCAGCAGCGGAATGTCCTCATCGCGGGGATGGGTAAAGGGATTGTTGGCGGCCTCCCAGCCTCCAGTCTCTTGGTTGCGCACGATAAGGGGGAAGTCAACGATAAAGGCAAAATGAAGAACATCGGGGTCGGCCAGTTCGAATCGCCGGGCTATCTCGCGGCGGAGGGCGTCAAGGGCAGGACAAATTTTATCCGGCTCGCCGGCGATGATAAGCAGCAGGTCACCCGTACTGGCGCCGCACGCTTCGGCAATCGCCTTTACCTGTTCCAGACTCAAATATTTGGCGGCTACCGACTTTATCATGTCCTGTGTAAGTTCGCTAAGCTTGCTTCCCGGCGAACCCAGCGAGATAGTAAGCAGACCTTTTGCGCCGGCGCTCTGTGCCAGCTGATTAAGCTCATCAAGCTGGTGGCGTGTATATTCGCCGCAGCCGGGGGCGGCAAGGACTCTAACAACACCGCCGCCGGCGATAGCGTTCTTAAATACTTCAAACTCCGTCTTTTCAGCGATGTTAGTTATATCGGCTATTTCAAGTCCGTACCGCAAATCGGGCTTGTCCGAGGCATAGCGCAGCATGACGTCGGCATATGTCAGGCGGGGGAAAGGAGTGATGACCTTTTTATCCGGCTTGACGGCCTCTGCCAGCGATGTATAAAGTTCCTCAAGCAATTGGAGGACGTCCTCCTGGGTAACAAAGCTCATTTCCATGTCTAACTGCGTATGCTCCGGCTGGCGGTCGGCGCGCAGGTCTTCGTCGCGGTAGCAGCGCGCCATCTGGTAGTATTTTTCCAGTCCACCCACCATTAAAAGCTGCTTGAGCTGCTGGGGGGACTGCGGTAAAGCGTAGAAGTAACCGGGATGAATGCGGCTCGGCACAAGGTAGTCGCGGGCGCCCTCGGGGGTGCTTTTGATAAAGGTGGGAGTTTCTACCTCGGTAAAGCCGCGGGCATCCAGGAAATCATGCATGAACCTGGTGACGCGGTGGCGCAGTTGGAGGTTTTCCTTCATGCGGGGGCGGCGTAAATCAAGGTAGCGGTACTTGAGGCGGACGTTTTCATCCACCTCTACCTCTTCATTGATATAAAAAGGAGGGGTATTGGCGGTGTTCAATATTTCCGCTTCTTTGACGATGACCTCGATTTCGCCGGTGGGCAGCTTCAGGTTTTCGGTGCCGGCGGGTCGCTTGGCTACCTCGCCGGTAAGTGTAAGGACATACTCGCTGCGCAGCTGTTCAGCGATTTTCAAAGCGGCGGGAGATATTTCGGGATTGAAAACGGCCTGGACGATACCCTCTTTATCCCGCAGGTCGATAAACACCAGACCGCCGTGGTCGCGACGGCGGTTGACCCAGCCGGCGAGAGAAACGGTAGCGCCGATGTTTTCTTTTCCGAGAGAACCGCAGGTATGAGTGCGATACAAAATAATCTCCTGTATAAGGGGATTCACTTTTGATTATAGCTTATACGGGTAGGTGCTTCAACAGGTACAAAACGATAAATCCTGTTGTAAAGGGTTTTTAGCTCTGATAGAATGATACTATATCCCGCCCTTGAAAAGTCGTAAACAAAAGGTTTAGTGAAGTGGTCAAAACGATAGAGGAAATCAACGAGAAAATCAAAGCCGGCAAAGCGGTAGTCTTCAACGCTGAAGAAATTATCGAGTTTGCGCGGGAAAAAGGCGTCAAAAAAACCGCCGAGCAGGTTGACGTGGTGACGACGGGCACCTTTGGGATAATGTGTTCTTCCGGGGCATATTTCAACGTCGGCCATACAAAGCCGCGGATAAAGCTGGGTGGAGGCAGGACCTACATGAATGACGTGCCGGCGTATACCGGTCTGGCGGCAGTCGACCTCTTCCTGGGGGCCAATGCCCTGCCGGATGACGACCCGCGCAACCGTATTCACCCCGGGGAGTTCAACTACGGGGGCGGTCATGTTATCGAAGAGCTGGTAGCAGGGAAAGACATACGACTGGAAGCTACGGCTTTCGGCACGGACTGCTATCCGCGCAGGAAACTGGAAACGTGGATAAATATTAAAGACCTTAATGAAGCGGTGCTTTTCAACATCCGCAACGCCTACCAGAACTACAACGTGGCTGTAAACACATCGGACAAGACTATTTATACCTATATGGGCGTTTTAAAACCCAATCTGGGCAACGCAAACTACTCTTCGGCGGGGCAATTGTCGCCGCTGTTCAATGACCCGTTCTATAAGACAATCGGCATAGGAACGAGGATATTCCTGGGTGGAGGAACGGGTTTTGTAGCCTGGCAGGGAACACAGTACAACCCCAGTGTGCCGCGGACAGAAAAAGGCATACCTAAAGAAGGAGCCGGCACCCTGGCGGTTATCGGCGACATGAAGCAGATGAGTCCGCGCTGGCTGGTGGGTGCGAGCGTACAGGGCTATGGGTGCAGCCTGACCGTGGGAATCGGTGTACCGATTCCCATACTTGATGAAGAAGTCCTCCGATACACTTTAGTCACCGACGCTGATATCGTAGCGCCGGTGATAGACTACTCCGATGCCTTCCCGCAGCTAAAGCCCGACAAGCTGGGCGAGGTCAGCTACGCAGAACTGAAGAGTGGCAAGATTAAAATAAAGGGCAAGGACGTACCGACCGCCTCAAGGTCGAGCTATCCCAAGGCGCTGGAAATCGCCGATATATTGAAAGACTGGATAAAACAGGGCAAATTCTTCCTGACCAGCCCGGTGGAAAAATTACCGGGGGCGGAATCCGGAGTCAGGGTCAGGCCGTTGAAAGAACGCCCCATAGAGGAATAAAAAATGGCTGTAGATAAGAAAATCGTGCTGCGTTTTCCCAAGCGGATGGTAGACCGCCCTATAGTATACCGTCTGGTAAAAGACTATGACCTTGAGTTCAATATCCTCAAAGCTTCCATCACTCCGGAACAGGAAGGACTGCTGGTATTGGAACTCAAAGGCAACCAGCAAGAGTATGATAAAGGCATCGAGTTCCTGCTGAAGGCGGGTGTGCAGATACAGAGTTTAAGCCAGGACGTGACCCGTAACGAGGAACGTTGCACCCACTGCGGGGCCTGCGTTACCATTTGCCCTACCGGCGCTTTCAAGGTCGACCCGAAGACAAGAAAGGTAATATTCGAGGACGAGAAATGCATTGCCTGCGGGCTGTGCATCCCCGCCTGCCCTCCCCGCGCCATGGAAGTGCATTTCTAGATGCTGACTACCGAACGTTTAATAATACGCCCCTTTTTAAAAAGTGATTACCAGGACCTTTACGAATACCTTTCACTGTCGGAGACTTACCGGTTCGAACCTGGTAAGCCAATATCCCTCAACGAAGCAAAGAAACTCTGTAGAGAGCGAGCGAAGGGTACAAACTTCTGGGCAGCCACACTGAAAGACAGCCAAAAGCTTATCGGGCATGTTTCTTTTTTCCCGTTGGGACCTGAATTCTTGCTTGCCTGGGAAATAGGTGATATTTTTAATCCTGCTTTTCAAAATCAGGGATATGCCACGGAAGCAGTGCGGGCGATTATCAAATACGCTTTTATGGAATTTGGAGCACACAGGATAGTTGGTCATTGCAGTCCGGAAAACCCGCCGTCTTGGAAAGTCCTGGAAAAATGCGGTATGCGTCGTGAAGGATTACTAAGAAAATACTTTTATGTCCATAAAGATAAGGATGGTAATCCTCAATGGCTCGATTCTTATGAATATGCCATACTAGATGAAGATTTCAAATGAAAAAAGAGGGCTATCAGCCTAAAGTATATCGGCACTGGGTGGAGGGGAAGGAACTGGCGGAATTCACGGTAGCGGTCAAGGAGACCGATTTATATATCAGGGCGTCCTCTGACCTGTCAAGGAAAGCCCGCCGTATCACGCTTAAATACCGTAAACAGCTTGAAGAATACATAAAGCAGGACCCTGATTTCGTGAAGTCGCTCAAGCCTCTGCCTTCATCTCCTAAAGCCCCCCGTATCGTGCAGGATATGCTGGAAGCGGGGCAAAAGACCGGCGTGGGCCCGTTGGCGTCAGTGGCCGGGGCCGTGGCGGAATACGTCGGGCGAGACCTGCTGGATTTTTCACCGGAGATAATCGTGGAAAACGGGGGAGATATTTTTCTTAAAATTAAGCAAAAAAGGGTAATTGGTATATATGCGGGAAATTCACCTTTGACGGGAAAACTGGGTCTGGAGATAAAACCGCAGGACACGCCCCTTGGGATTTGCACTTCGTCGGGGACGGTGGGGCATTCCTTGAGCTACGGCAAGGCGGACGCGGTGATAGTGACGGCCGGTTCGGCAGTCCTGGCCGATGCCGCGGCGACATCAATCTGCAATCGGGTGAAAAATCCCGATGATATCAACCGGGCGATAGAGTACGGGCAGTCTATTGAGGAGCTAAGGGGTATTGCAATTATCTTTGGTAAAAATATCGGCGTCTGGGGCGACGTAAAGCTATGCGAGACGTCGGTCTAAAGCTTACTGTGTTATTTTTAAATCCAGCGTGCGCATCGGTTCGCTTGCGCCCTTGAGATTGGCGACCATGCCGGCAAGCGTGCTGCGTATAATCTGCGCCGCGAAATAGCTTAAAGGCACCTCGTTGCCGTTAAGGGTCATATTCACCTGATTGTCGCTGTCAACATTGAGTTCCAGATTCTTAATTGCGCCGGTGTCTCTTAGGCTGGCAAGAATACCGGTAGTGACATGATAAACAAATCCCTTGACGAAATCACCCAGCTCGGTGGGATTATTATTAACACTAAGACTGATTTTGCGCGGCATGAATTATTGCTCCTCCCTCGATGATTCGTTCGGATATACCAAGTATAGCACAGAGGAAACTCCGGCAGCTATGTCTATTTCTCATGCCTTATTACGACGAAATGGAAAGACGCCCTTCCCCCGGTTATGCTTTGGCGCTGCTGATGCGATAAAGAGCAAAACCGGTGCCCCCGACGGCCAGGCCGATAATCACCAGTACGGCCCCATTTGCCCAAACAACCTGGATAAGACCGAAAGCAAGGACAGCCAGGTATAGATAGTTCTCAAGATTCATTGCCTGGGCATAGGTTAGTTGCGTGATGTTAGAAGAATCGAACCTGCCGCCAGCTAACAAATCTTGATAGGTTGGGGCGATGGCACGGCGATGTTCGGCAATAATATCGGCTGCCGCCTGTGCTCCCGCGGCATCCGTAACCACGGTATATACGTTTGGTTTTTCGGGGTTAAGCGCCAGCGATACCTGTTCGATGTCCATACGCTCGACTATAAGATTATTTTTTACGATACCCTGGCCGATGAATACTCCCCCGATGGCTATTGCTGCCACACCGGCAAGCATAGCTAGAACACCTATCACTTTTACCATTTTCATCGTTCTCTTCCTCCCCCTTTTTACTCAAATGGTAAACTATGGACTTAGTATTGTATATGATGTTTATCACAGTATGCAACCACTGAAAATATAAAATCTAGATGTAACTTTTGTCACAGACCATAGCAGTTGGATAGCTATAAAATTAGTTATCTGTCCTGGCATCCTTGACAGCGGGATTATTTCATTCTATCATTCGTTTGCCACATATGCTTAAAGATAAATTTTTTGGGAGGTGATTTATGCCTGATGGACAGGAAAAAACCCTGAAAGCGCTGGAGACCGCTCTTCAGATGGAAATAGACGGCAAGGAGTTTTACCTGAAAGCCAGCGCCGCCAGTAAAAACAAACTGGGCAAAGACCTGCTCGAGAAACTGGCTGCCGAGGAAGACGTCCACCGTACCGTATTCCAGGGTATCTATGACTCTATTAAAAGTAAAAGGGGCTGGCCGGATATTAAATACCGCAGCGACGGGGGGCAGGGACTTAGAACGATATTCGCCAAAGCGCTGGAAAATATGAAAAAACAAGAACCGGGCCTCAAGGAAGAACTGGATGCTGTTAAGACCGGTATGGACCTGGAAAACAAGACGCTGGACTTCTATAATGCGCGCAGCAAAAAGGCGACACTCGACGCGGAAAAACAGCTGTACGAAGCGCTGGCCATGCAGGAAGGCGAGCACCATCGCGTACTGCTGGACTACTATGAATTCCTCAAGAACCCGGCAGGTTGGTACGTGCAAAAAGAGCACACGTCCGTTGATGGTGGTTAAAAATCCAATCTGATACCAGAGGTGCATAATATGCTTAAAATTAAGGACCTCTCTGTGGCCGTGGAGGGCAAGCAAATCATTCATGACATTAACATGACGATTCAGACCGGCGAAACTCACGTGCTCTTCGGCCCTAACGGCGCCGGCAAGAGCACCCTGCTCATGGCAATCATGGGTTTCCCCAAGTATAAAGTGACCAGGGGAAGCATTCATTTCAAGGGCAAGGATATTACTGGTTTAGACGTGGACGAGAGGGCGCGCCTGGGTATCGGCATGTCTTTCCAGCGCCCGCCGGTGGTGCGTGGGGTAACAACACGCGACATGGTGTCCGCCTGTCTTAAAGGTCACGGGGATGGCGACGCAATCACCAAGCTAGCGGAAAAGGCTGACCTCCAGGAATTCCTGGAGAGGGACATCAACTACGGGTTCTCCGGCGGGGAAATTAAACGTTCCGAACTTATGCAGTTGATGGCGCAGCGTCCGGAACTTACATTGCTGGACGAACCGGAGTCGGGGGTGGATTTGGTTAATATCGCCCTCATCGGCGAGCTGATGAACGACTTGCTGGAAAAGGATTGCCCTATCGCCGACCGGCGTTGCATGGGTCTTATTATCACTCATACCGGGCATATACTGGACTACGTTAACGCGCGTACGGGCTATGTAATGTGCGACGGCACCATCGGTTGCGTCGGCGACCCCCATGAGATGCTGGCCACTATCAGGGAAAAAGGCTACAACGAGTGCATTAAGTGCTACCTTGGAAGGATGCAATTACATGAGCAAAAGTAAGACCTCCAAGACGTATGAGGACCAAGCCAAAGCGGCTGTAAATAAAGCTGCTGCGTACGGGGAAGATATTGATATAAAGGATTATGTAAATCCTGAAGAGAAGTACCCCTATCAGGAAGACCCCTCAAAGCTTGAAAAGAAAACGAAAAAAGACATGCTGGACGCCGGCATAATCCTCGACGACCCCGCCCAGCGGTCTGGGACCTATTTACAGATGGATAGCACGCCGGTGCATTTTTCCGCCAGTCAGGAAGGCGTGGAGGTCATGGCGTTGAGTCAGGCGCTTGAGAAGCACGACTGGCTGACCGATTATCTCTGGAAAGCCGTTCCCATTGACAGCGATAAATACACCGCCAACGTGGAGTTGAACGATAACGACGGCTACTTTATCCGTGCCCTTAAGGGTCAAAAAACGGTTTATCCGGTACAGGCATGTCTTTACATGGCCCAGGTAAAAGCCGTGCAGAACGTGCATAATGTCATTATCGCCGAGGAAGGCTCGGAACTGCATATCATAACCGGCTGCGCCACGGCTTCCCCGGACGAGCCGGGACTGCATATCGGGGTATCGGAGTTCTTCATAAAAAAGGGTGCCAGGGTTACCTTCACGATGATACATAACTGGAACCCGGAGATAGCGGTGCGTCCCCGTACGGTCACTATCGTTGAAGAAGGCGGTCTGTTCTTAAGCAACTACGTGCTAATGAAACCGGTGAACTCGCTCCAGATGTACCCTACAGCCAGGTGCGACGGTGAGCAAGCAACGGTGCGCTATAACAGCATTCTGACGGCAGGCAAAGGGACGAATCTTGACGTCGGCTCAAGGGTGCTCCTTAATGCGAAAAATGCCAGGACGGAGATTATCTCCCGCGCTATTACAATCGGCGGTAATATCGTGGCGCGCGGCTACATTGAAGGTAATGCCCCGGATGTCAAAGGGCACCTGGAATGCCGGGGGCTGATACTGGGTGAAAGAGGCACCATACACGCCATTCCGGAACTTAAAGGCGACCTGGCGGGAATCGACCTCTCTCATGAGGCGGCGGTGGGTAAAATCGCTGAAGAGGAAGTGGAATACCTGATGGCGAGGGGTCTGACCAAGGATGAAGCGACCGCGGCCATCGTCAGGGGTTTTCTGCGGGTTGACATCGAGGGGCTGCCCCCGATGCTGCACGCGGAACTGAAAAAAGCCGTGGCCGCCAGCGAAAAGGACTTAATGTAAGTCGGGAGGCAGGCAAATGAATAAAAACGCGCTTCATAAGCTAGGTTACGGCATGTATATCGTCGGCTCGCACAAGGGCAAGAAACTGAACGGGCAGATTGCCAATACAGTCTTCCAGATTACCTCCGAGCCGCCCACGGTTGCCGTCAGCATCAACAAGCAAAACCTTACACACGAATATATTGAGGACAGCAAAGTATTTGCTGCATCGGTGCTATGCCAGGCGACTCCTTTACCCTTCATCGGGGGGTTCGGGTTCAAGTCGGGAAGAGACACGGATAAGCTGAAAGGTATTAAATATAAGGTCGGTCAGACCGGCTCGCCCATATTTCTGGACAATACCGCGGCTTATCTGGAGGCGGAGGTCATTGATGATATAGACGTCGGCACCCACACCATATTTATCGGCAGGATTGTAGCGGCGGAAATACTTACAGAAGAACCGTGCATGACTTACGAATATTACCAGCAGGTCAAGCGGGGCACCACTCCCAGGACCGCCCCTAGCTATATCGCAAAAGAAAAAGGAGGCGAAAAGTAAAATGGCAAAGTGGGAATGTACTGTATGCGGCTACATCTACGACCCCGAAAAAGGCGACCCTGATAATAATATCCCGCCGGGAACGCCTTTTGAAAAACTCCCTGACGACTGGGTATGCCCGGAATGCGGGGCTGCCAAGAGCGAGTTTAAAAAGTTGGAGTAAGGGAAAGCTAAAACTGGCGCATACATATGAAAAAGTGAGTCATCAATTACATATTTTTCGTGCTTTTGCTTATCCTGGGGCTTATACAGGCGGTATCGGGCTTTTTGCTCTGGCTGGTGATACCCGGGGGACACCGGGGATTCGGGTTCGGCCAGGTATCGGGTGATTTTATATGGTCCAGGTATACCTGGATTGATATTCACGACTGGGCAGCGATAGGTCTTGTAATCGTCGTGATAATCCATATAATATTACACTGGAGATGGATATTAGAAACAACAAAACGGCTTATCGGGATAAGAAAATAAAAGGGAGGCAAACAGTGGAAAAGAAGAAAATCATCGAACTGCTAAACTCGGACCTGCAGGACGAGCACGGGGCTATTATCCAGTACTTAATCCATGCTTACTCCATGGGCGAAGGCGAGATGGCCTGTGAAATCGAAGCCATGGCCCGGGAAGAAATGCGCCACCTCGACTGGCTGGCGGAAACAATCGTGGAACTCGGTGGAAAACCCAGCCTGAAGAAGGGCAAGCAGAACATGGCCGGTAAAACGGTGGCGGAATGGATGCAGAATGATGTGGGGCTGGAAGACGGCGCTATCGAGACCTATAAAAAGCATATCCAGATGATTGACGACCCCAAGATAAAAAGACTACTGAAGCGTATCCTGGCGGATGAGCAGTCGCACCGCGGCGACTTCGTCCATTTCGTGGATAAAGCCAGGAAGGAAGGGATGAAAGACATTCGTGGCAAGCGTAAAGACAGCGTGACCAAGAAGCTGGACTGGGGTATCGCTCACGAATACACGGTCGTTCTGCAGTATATGTTCCATTCATACATGACGAAGGATAAGGAAGCCAAAAAGCAGCTTGAAGACCAGGCGATTAACGAGATGCAGCACCTGGGCTGGCTTGCCGAGGAGATGGTCGGTGGCGGCGGCAACCCGGTTATTGAGCACACCGGTCTCGACCAGTCCACTAAACTGCCGGATATGCTTAAGGCGGACCTTAAGATAGAGAAAGAGGTTGCTGAGGCCTACGATAAAGCCGCCAGAGAAGTCAATGACGAGGGCTTGAAAAAGCTGCTCCGCCGTATCAGGGATAATGAAAAGTACCACATCGATGTATTCAACGACCTGATGAAGGAAGAAAAATAGCAAGGTCTTCAGGGGGTGGCATTATGGGCAAATATGTGGCAGCCGGCAAGACCGGCGAGTTTAAAGACGGCACCAGTAAAAAGATAGCAGTCGAAGGAAAGGAAATAATGCTGGCACGGGTCGGCAACAATTATTATGCTGTCAGCAACCGCTGCACCCATATGAAAGGCGACCTTTCCGCAGGAACGCTGGAAGGCACGATTGTTACCTGTCCCCGGCACGGCTCGCAGTTTGATATCCGGGACGGCAAAAACGTCAGATGGCTTAAGGGTAAAGGCCTGGTTTCGGCGGTGGGAAAAGTCCTGAAATCGCCGCAGGCTCTAGCAACCTATAAAGTAAAGGTAGAGGGCGACACGATATCGGTTGAAGTATAGGTTAAGGCACCCTGCCGCGTTATATAATATCCTTTGGCGAATATAGATATGAAAATCTTAGGTTTAACAGGCGGCATAGGCAGTGGCAAGAGTACCGCGGCGAGATTTTTAAAGGACCTTGGCGCTGAAGTGATTGATTTGGATAAAGCGGGACACGAGGCTCTTAAAAAGGGCGGCGGCGCTTATGAAAAGGTGGTAAAGGAGTTCGGGGCTGGGATACTTGATGATAAAGGGGAAATTGACCGCTCCAGGCTGGGTGAGATAGTTTTCAAAGATAAAACGGCGCTTAAGCGACTTACTATAATAATCCATCCGGTCATCGATGAATTCGTTGAACAAAAGGTAAGTGAGTGTAGGAGAAAGGGCGTCAAGGTCTTGGTGCTTGAGGCGGCGGCGATGCTGGAATCGGCAAAGACCTGGCAGGTGGACGAGATATGGGTAACGACCGCCGAAGAAAAAACGGTGTTAAACCGACTTAAAACAAGGCCGGGCTTCAGTGAGCAAGACGTCTGGAGTAGAATCCGTTCCCAACTGACGAACGCGGCACGGATTAGACAAGCTGATGTAGTCATCGACAATAACAGCACGCTGGAAGAACTCAAAGCAGGGGTAAAGGCGGAGTGGCAAAAGCTGCGGGGACGAATAATTGACTCCTAGCTACGAATCTGGTACAATATATACTTTGGGAGGCTGAAAATTTACGCGATAATCGAGACCCAGGGCAAGCAATATAAGGTAACCGAGGGCCAGACGATAGAAACCGACCGGATGGCAGTAAAGGAAGGCGGCAAAGTCAAACTGGACAAAGTGCTGCAGATTGCCGACGGAGAAAACGTCACCACGGGCAAGCCGTACGTGGACGGGGCGAGGGTAATGGCCACGGTCAAGAAGAACGGCAAGGGCGATAAAATAATCGTCTTTAAGTATAAATCGAAAGTACGCTATCGTCGCAAGAAAGGCCACCGACAGCTTCTCACCAGCCTGAACATCGATAAGATACTGCCGCCGGGAGTCGAGGAAGAAAAGCCCGTTAAGAGAACGCGGCGCAAGAAAACAGAGGTGAAAAAAGATGGCGCATAAAAAAGGGGCCGCCACCAGCCGGAATGGCCGTGACAGCCAGGGCCAGCGACTCGGTGTGAAGAGATTTGCAGGGGAAGCCGTAAACGCCGGCACGATACTGGTACGCCAGCGTGGCACGCGTATCCACCCGGGGGTAAACGTGGGCATGGGTAAGGACTTTACCCTGTTTGCCACGATAGACGGGATTGTAAAATATGAAGCAATCAGCAACAACCGCAGAAAGGTCAGCGTTTACTCAAGCTGAATGATATGAAAGAGAAAATACATCCTAAATTTTATGACGACGCCGTGGTGATATGTTCCTGCGGCAACACGTTCACCACCGGTTCCACCAAAAAGGAACTTAAGGTAGAGATATGCAGCAAATGCCACCCGTTCTTTACCGGCGAGCGGCGTATCATGGATACCACCGGGCGCGTCGAGCGCTTCAAGAAGCGCTACAAGATTGAAGGTTAAAGAAAGCGTAATATTTTAAAGGAAGGAGTGCCGACATGTCGGGACTCCTTTTTATTTTAGTAATATGGCGGAGAAAAGAAAACATAACTACGGGGGACAGGCGGTAATCGAGGGTGTGATGATACGCGGGCGAAGCTCGATGGTGACCGCCGTGCGCCGTCCCAATGGCGAAATCACTACCAATATTAAGCCCCTCCCATCCACCACCGGGAACAAAGCGCGGCGTATCCCGTTTGTCCGGGGCGTGGTCGTTCTCATAGAATCACTGGTTCTGGGTATTCAGAGCCTGATGCTTTCGGCTAACATCTCCATGGAGGAAGAGGAGGAACAAATATCCACCAAGACAATCTGGGTGATGATAGGGATTGGCGTAGTCCTGGCGGTGCTCCTGTTTTTCATCGCGCCGCTTTACCTGACCGGGCTGCTTAATACATATTTCCCCAACGCGGTGGTCTTTAACATTGTAGAAGGCATTATAAGGGTGGCGATTTTCCTGGGATATCTTAAACTGATTTCTTATATGCCGGATATTAAGCGCGTCTTTACCTACCACGGCGCCGAGCATAAGGCAGTCAACGCCTACGAGGCCGGCGTGCCGATGGAAGTCGACGTCATCAAGGAGTACAGTCGGGCGCACGTGCGTTGCGGCGGCAGTTTTTTGTTCCTGGTATTCATCGTCGCCATCGTGGTATTTACATTCGTGGGACGGCAGGATATGTGGCTGATGGTGATATCGCGGGTGGTATTGTTACCTGTTATCATGGGGGTGGGTTACGAGTTGCTCTTCTTTGGCGCCAGACACAGGAACAACTGGATAATGAAAGTCATTCTGGCTCCCGGCCTTTGGCTGCAGTCCATGACCACCGGCGAGCCCGACGATAAACAGCTGGAAGTGGCGATAGTGGCCGTAACCAAAGCGGTAGAAATCGATAACGCGGAAGAGGCGGAACCGGCGCCGGTCCCAACCGATACTACTGGCGCTTCTTAAAGGTCATTAGCGGTTAATTCCCTGTAAAAACAGGTCTTGTTGCCGGTGTGGCAGACCGGCCCTGTAGGATAACCGGATACCAGCAGCGAGTTATTTTCACAGTTATACTTGATATTTTTCAATTTGATAATGTTTCCGGACGTCTCTCCCTTGTGCCAGAGTTCCTGCCTCGTGCGACTGTAAAACCAGACCTCTTTAGTCTGCATGGTGCGGCGCAGCGACTCCTTGTTCATGTAGCCCAGCATCAGGACCTCATCTGTTTCAGCGTCCTGGATAACCGCCGGGATAAGTCCTTTTTCATCGAAGGTTATATTTTTCATCTGTGTTCACCGTTTCTCTCAAGTCAAGTATACTATACATGGTCGATTTCCGAAATTGCCTGCTTTAGTTTAATATCGCCGGTATAAAGCGCTTTGCCGATGACAGCGCCCTCGGCGCCCAGTTTTTTTAGCATCTTCAAATGGTTGATTGAGGCAATACCCCCTGCGGCGATAACGGGCTGCCCGATTTCATCAATCAGGTCGGCTATCGCGGCAAAGTTCGGCTCCGTCAGCGTGCCGTCGCGCTCTATATCCGTATAGATAAAGCGCCTCACGCCCGTTTTCACCATCTTCTTCGCCAGTTCCGGAGCGGTAAGCCCCGTCTCCTTTACCCACCCCCGGGTGGCGATAATCCCCTGCCTCGCGTCGATGCCCACGATTATAGAATCGCGGTAGCGCTGGCAGGCCTTGGTTATAAGACCGGGGTTTTCCACAGCCGCCGTGCCGAGAATAACGCGCTCGATGCCGCTTTTTAGCAGGGTCTCAATCGTCTCAATATGCCGTATGCCGCCGCCCAGCTGGACGGGGATGAGCATCGCCTGGGTAATATTCCTGATGATTTGTATATTTAAAATTTCACCGGATGCCGCGCCGTCAAGGTCGACGATGTGGAGACGCGGCGCCCCCATCGACTGCCATTTTAAGGCGACATCCAACGGGTCATCGGAGAAAACCGTCTCCTGGTTATAGTCGCCCTGATAAAGTCGTACGCACTTGCCATCGCGCAGGTCTATGGAAGGAATAATGTCCATTTCAAGCCTTTTTCTTCTTAAATTACATTGGAATTATAGCATCTTGAACATATTTAGACCAGTTGTGTTGTGAGTATATTGTAGGTGTAATCTCATTGACAACTGCAGAATGCCGTGTTACAATATAAAATACCATCGACCGTAATGGCGGTGAGTTAAGAGCAGATACCTTAACAATATAGCAAGTCGCTTGGATCGGAAACGACTGAGACGGCAAAATAGGTAAGGAACTGATGCCCTCTCTGTTATTTCGGAGAGGGTTTTTTGTTTAGGTTGATAAGATGCTCAAAGTAGGATTTATAGGCGCTGGAACAGTGGGCACTGCCCTGTCGGTACTCTTAAACCGCAAGGGTTATGAGATTGCGGGCGCTTCCAGAATGAATAAATCAGGCCGGGCCGGAAAATCCGGTTTAATCAGCAACCTGCGTATCATGGATACTAACCAGGCGGTGGCTGATGCCGCGGACATCATTTTCATCACTACCCCCGATGACGCTATACCTATAGTTGCTGACGGGGTACGCTGGCACAAAGGGCAGAGCGTAATTCACTGTAGCGGCGCCGACTCTCTTGATATACTGGAAAACGCCGGGAAATCGGGCGCTATGGTGGGCGGCTTTCACCCGCTGCAGACCTTCGCCGGCGTGAAACAGGCCATCGAGAACACGCCCGGCTCGACTATCGCCCTTGAAGCTAAAGAACCGTTGCTAACTACGCTGAAAAAGATGGCCGAAGACCTCGACTGCTCCTGGATTATACTTAAGGCCGGCGATAAGGTTGCCTATCACGCGGCCGCTGTGTTCGCCTGCAACTACGCGGTGACACTGGTCAAAATGGCCACCGACCTCTGGCAGACATTCTCCATCCCCAAAGAAGAAGCCATCAAAGCGCTCCTCCCGTTGATACGCGGCACCCTCCACAACATCGAGACTATCGGCATACCGCAGTGCCTTACGGGTCCAATCGCGCGCGGGGATAAGGGCACGATACGCAAGCACCTTGCTGAAATCCGCAAGAAAGCGCCGGAACTGCTATTCCCTTATAAAGAACTGGGATTACAGACACTTCCCATTGCTCTTGAAAAAGGAAAAATTAAAAAACGACAGTCTAAAGAGCTGGAACTGATATTAAGGAACTGATAATACTTATTTCAGGAGGACTATCATGAGAACAATGCTGAAAAGTAAAATCCACCGGGCCACTGTAACCGATGCCAACATCAGCTATGAGGGTAGTATTACCATCGACAGCCGGCTGATGAAGGAAGCGGATATACTCCCCAACGAGCAGGTGCATGTTCTGAATATAAATAACGGCGCCCGCTTTACTACCTACGCCATTGAGGGGGCAGAGGGTAGTGGGGAAATCTGCCTAAATGGCGCCGCCGCCAGGCTGGTCGTCAAAGGCGATATGGTCATTATACTGACCTATATCAGCGTTCCGGAAGAGCAGCTGAAGGACTACAAGCCGATTGTCATTCTCGTAAATGAAAAGAATGAGATTGCCAGTAAGCTCGACGAGAAAATTTTCGCTTAAGGATATGCCATGCGGGTTACTATTAACCAGATTAAGGAAATGAAGCAAAAGGGTGAGAAGATAGTGATGCTCACCTCTTATGATTATGTTACCGCCCAGATAGTCGATAAAGCGGGTATTCACATGATTCTGGTTGGAGACACCCTTGGCATGGTGGTTTTAGGCTACAAGACGACTATACCGGTGACCATAGAAGAAATGCTGCACCATACCAAGGCGGTAGTCAGGGGTACCGAAAATACGCTTGTTATTGGTGATATGCCCTTTATGACCTATCAAATCAGCGCCGAGGAAGCTATACGTAATGCCGGGCGGTTCCTCCAGGAGACCGGCTGCCAGGCCGTGAAACTTGAGGGTGGTGTGACAATGGCCGAGAAAGTTAAGAGAATCGTTGAATGCGGTATTCCTGTAATGGGACACATCGGCCTTACTCCGCAGTCAATCAACCAGTTAGGCGGCCATAAAATTCAGGGCAGGACACCGGAAGCAGCCAGGAAATTACTGGACGACGCGAAAGCGATAGAGCAGGCCGGGGCTTTCGCACTCGTTTTGGAGACGGTGCCCGCTCGCCTCGCCGCACTTATCACAAAGAGAATAAGCATCCCGACTATCGGTATTGGCGCCGGCGCCGGATGTGATGGTCAGGTGCAGGTAATTAACGATATACTCGGTTCGTACACCGGCTACATTCCCAAGCATGCCAAGCAGTACGTTAAACTTGTGGATATCATGTCTAATGCTGTTTCCCAGTACCGCGATGAAGTGACTACGGGGGAATTCCCTGCCGATGAAAACAGCTTCACCATCGATGACGCGGTTATAGCGGAGCTGGAGAAATAGTCCTCCATCGCAAAACAGGCGGGAGTCCCGAAATTCTCGGGACTCTTTTTATATCTCTGGACATTTGACATATTTATATAATATGTAGATAATGCGGGCGAGGCAGAAGAATGAAAGTCGCTAAAACGATTGCCGAGATGCGTGAATTCAGGCAGGAAACAGAGGGGACGCTGGGGTTCGTGCCGACCATGGGCTACCTCCACGACGGCCACATGTCCCTGGTGAAGATGGCCAGAGAAGAAAATCAAGTTGTGGCGGTCAGCATTTTCGTCAATCCTATGCAGTTCGGCCCCAGGGAGGACTTTAAGAGCTATCCGCGTGATACCAGGCGCGACCTTGCCCTGCTTGAACCGCTGACGGATATCGTTTTTATGCCATCGGATAAAGATATGTACCCTAGGGACTATGATAGCTGGGTGGAGGTCAAGGGGCTTACCGATGTGCTTGAAGGCGCCGTAAGACCGGGTCATTTTCTGGGAGTTACTACTGTCGTTGCCAAGCTTTTCAATGTCGTTCAACCGGATAAAGCGTATTTCGGGCAAAAGGACGCCCAGCAGGTCGCCGTGATAAAGAAGATGGTGAAAGACCTCAACATGAACCTGGAAGTGGTGACCTGCCCTACCTTGCGTGAAAAAGACGGCTTGGCTATGAGCAGCCGGAACACCTATCTTAAACGCGGACAAAGGCAGGCGGCGACGGTGCTTTATAAGGCGCTTATGCTGGCGGAAGAACTGGTATCCAGAGGCGAGAATGACGCCGGCGCGATTCGACTGGAGATGAAAGAGTTCATCGAGAAAGAGCCGGAGGCAAACATCGAATATATCAGCATTGCCGATAATGCCACGTTAAGAGAGATACACCATATAAAGTTGCCGGCGCTGGTATCGATGGCGGTGAAAATCGGCAAGACTCGGCTTATCGACAATATCGTGCTGGAATAGTACTCTATCCCCTACCCCACCAAAATAGCAGACCTGTAATCAGATATATCTGCCGACGGACTTGGCGATAGCCCTCAATTCATCCATCAGGCGCGTAAAATCGGAGGTGGATAGCGACTGCAGTCCGTCCACCAGGGCTTCCTTGGGATTGGGATGCACTTCTATGAGCAGTCCGTCCGCGCCGGCCGCTATGGCCGCCTTGGCGATTGCCGGCACCAGCGTATAGTGCCCGGCCGCATGCGAGGGGTCGACGATGACCGGCAGGTGGCTGTTTTTCTTGAGTACCGGTATGGCGGAAATATCCAGGGAAAATCTTATGCTGTCCTCGAAAGTACGTATGCCCCGCTCGCAGAGGATAACCTGGTCGTTGCCTTCCGCCAGCAGGTAGTCGGCGGCGGTCAGCCACTCTGTAATGGTGCAGGAAAAGCCGCGCTTAAGCACGACAGGACGCCGACTTTTCCCGGCATCGGTCAACAGGGCGAAGTTCTGCATATTGCGCGAGCCGATTTGCAGCACATCTGCGTAGGATGACACCATCAGCACGTCCTGTGGATTGACGACCTCGGTAACTATCGGCATACCGAACTCTTCCCTGGCTTTAACCAGTAGCTCCAGTCCCTCTTTTTGCATGCCCTGGAAGCTGAAGGGGGAGGTGCGGGGCTTGAAAGCGCCGCCGCGAAGTATGCTGGCCCCGGCTTTTTTAACCGCTCTGGCGGCTTCCATAAGCTGTTTTTCGTTTTCCACGGCACATGGTCCGGCAATGACGACGATTTGCTCGCCGCCTATTTTTATGCCCCCGCAATCGACGATAGTATTTTTCGGGCGGAACTCCCGTGAGGCGATTTTATAAGGCTTCATAATGCGGGTAACGCTCTCAACGCCGGGGAGTACGGCAAAGATATCGGTGGGTATCTGGCCGGTGTTGCTGCCTAAGAGAGCCACGACGGTCTTATCCGTGCCGATATTAAGCTGGACGTC
>JAFGHK010000096.1 GCA_016930185.1 Dehalococcoidales bacterium
CGAGAAAAAAATTCCAACCGACGGAAATATAGCACAAATCCAGTTGCATCCGCAAATATTTCCACGTCGCTCCACCGCGCTACCGATATCCTCTCGTGCTTGAGTAACGGTATCAATACCGTCACCGATGTTGCTAATTATTGCAGGTACAGCACTTCTACGGTGCACAGGCTGCTCCAGACCCTTAAGGATCTGAACTGGGCGGTACAGGATGAAAACAACCATCAATATTATCTGGGCTCTCTGGTTACTCAACTTTCATCAAATCAGGCAGCCGCCCACCGGTACCTGATTATGAAGTCGCTGCGGGAGATGATGCGCATGTCTAATATTACCGGGGAAACCGTAAACCTGGCAGTCATGCTGCAGCTCCATTATATGCTCCTGCATGAGGTCGCCAGCGAGCATGCCCTGCGTATTACCGAGGCAAGCAAGCTGTTGGGGCAGATATATATCGGGGCCACAGCAAAAGTATTGCTTTCCCAGTTGCCTGATGCGGAATTAAAAAGAACTTTAAGGCATATTAAATTCAACCGGGTTACGGAGAATACCGTAACCGATAAGGACGAATTGATGGAACAGCTGACGGAATGCCGTCAAAAGGGGTATTGCGTCACCTATGGAGAAAGGATTCCGGGCGCTGTGTGTATATCCGCCCCCATAAAAAATTACATGTGCCCGGCGTCCTTAAGCATCGTGGGACCGGAAAACCGACTTCGGGCGCGGGTAGACGAGGTCATTGAAGAGTTGAAAGAGAGCGCCGGACGCATTTCCGGCGAAATCGTTGAAAGTTTTGTTGAGAAGGAGGTGGTAAATGACTAGGTGAGCATACTATTTTGGAATAATTTAAGGAGGTATCAAACAAAAATGAAGAAGTTCTTAGTAATTCCTGCCGCGCTCATCTTAGTTTGCATAATGGCCTTTTCTGGCTGTGGCGGAGACGAAGAGGAAACAGGAGCTACCGGCGGGACTTTGAGGTGCGTCTCCGGAGCTATTCCCAATAATCTCGGTTATCCCCCGGAAAAAGCTCCTTCGGATAACTATTTAATGCTGCCCGTCTTAGAAAGGGTAGCTGAGTGGGATGTTGATGGAAATATGATTCCGGTGCTGGCGGAAAGCTGGGAAACCGATGCCGATGCTTTGACTATTACCTGGCACTTGAAAGAGGGCATTAAATTCACTGACGGGTCGGATTGGAATGCCGAGGCTCTAAGATGGAACTTCCAGTTGGGGATAGATAATAACACCCTGACAGACGGTCAATATGTCGATTCACTGGAAGTTGTTGATGAGCATACTCTCACAATGCATCTAAACTCGTTTAGCTGGATGATGATAGAAAACTACGGATTAATCCAGGTAATTTCACCTACGGCCTTTGAGACCTCTGGGACTACTCCGGAAGAACGCATAGACTGGGCGCGAGTGAACGCCGTAGGTACGGGTCCTTTTACAGTCGCGGATTGGCAGCGGGACGACCATATTAAATTCGCTAAAAACCCCAACTACTGGCAAGAGGGCTTACCGTATCTCGACGCTATTGAAATCCGCTATATACCTGATGCCATGGTAGCAGCCGCTACGATGGAAGCGGGAGAAGCGGACATGTGGTTTGCTGTATCTACTGTTCAGAATATAATCGATTTACAGGAACTGGGCTTGAAGATTAATTGGGGGCCCGGCATGTTCACAACCCTGCTCCCCGATTCAAGCAACCCAGATTCTCCGCTGGCTATCAAGGAAGTGCGCGAGGCAATTGAGTACGCTATCGACCGCCCCGCTATAGCGGAAATGCTGGGACAGGGCCTGTATGAGCCCCTTCATCAAATGGCTTCCAGTACCTGGCCCGGCTACGTTGAAGGGTATGACCCAAGGCCTTATGATGCTGACAAAGCCATAGAGTTACTCGCCGATGCGGGTTTATCCGCCGGCTTGACCCTGAAGATAATGGCTACGTCAGCAGGCACCGATGCTGTTGCTGCGTTACAATCGTATCTTGGCGAAGTGGGTATTACCATTGAACCTGATATTGCCGACCTGGGTAGATACTTCGGCTCCGTCTTCGGCACCGGCTGGTCTGACCTGGTGTACACGGCATCCGGCATTAACCCGAGCACCACTGATTTATTCATCCACTATGGTCCCAGCCCGATGACCTTCAGGACCGGCAACATCTATAAATCGGCCGAATACCTGGCCCTGTGCGCCGAGGCTCTGGACCCCATGTACACAAGTGTTGCGGCGGCATTGTCGAAGATAAAAGACGCCATAAGGCAGGCTGGCGAAGATGCTATGATTATCCCGCTCTGGAGAACAGCCGAGGCTTGTATAATGCAAACCTACGTTCACAGTGAATATCCTAAGATTCATGGCATCATGTGGTCACCAGAAGACGATTGGATGGAAGCACACTAGTCTAGTAAATTGATGTATCCGGGTGGTTCATTCTTGCCGCGTGACCAGGTGGGGATGAATCACCCGGTAACGGAATATAACCGCTTTGTTTATTCTCGGGCCGCAGGAAAAAAAGCTCTTGACGGTACGGGGAATAACTCGGTTTATATTATAGAATACTGCTATCGGGATTCAACATGACGACCTACATTATCAGACGAATATTGCAGGCGGTTGTAGTCCTTATCATTGTTACTCTGATGGTCTTTTTTGTCATCCGGCTTCTACCCGGTGACCCGCTGATTATCTATGTGGCCCAAACGGCGCAGTTGCAGGCCATGCCTCCGGAAATGATTGAGGAACTCCGCATTCAATACGGTCTGGACAAACCAATCATGGTGCAGTACGTCAACTGGATAGCCAATATGTTCCGTGGCGATTTCGGAGAGTCAGTCTATTATCATGAAGATGTCAGCGCGCTCATGATTGAGCGTTTCCCGGTGACCCTTCACATTGGCGGCCTTTCTTTGATTATCGGCGCTGTATTCGGTATCTTGGTGGGGATTATCACCGCCGTTAGACGGGGAAAATGGCCGGATAAAATTTTAACACCTTTAACCTACGTGGGTATCACTATACCGGTTTTTTTCCTGGGAATATTGATGATATACGTTTTCGGTGTTAAATTCGGTTGGCTGCCTATCTCCGGTTATACGTCACCGTTTGAAAATTTTGGGCTAAGTACAAGACAGCTGATCATGCCTGTAATCTGCATGTCTTTTTTTAGTATTGCCGCCAATGCAAGACAGATGCGGTCAAGTATGCTTGAGGTTATTTCACAGGACTATGTTCGCACCGCCTGGTCCAAGGGTTTGACTGAACGCAGTGTCATACTCAAACATGCCATGAAAAACAGCCTGATACCGGTAATTACTCTGGTAGGCGTAGGTGTGGGAATACTTTTCGGCGGTTCAGTACTTGTTGAGACTATTTTTGCCATTCCCGGCGTCGGTCGATTGCTTGTCAGCAGTATTTTTGGTCAGGATTATGTAGTCGTTCAGGCAATTACTTTAGTTATCGCCGTCGCAATATTAGTGGTCAATTTACTGGTTGATATATCTTACGGCTGGCTTGACCCCAGGATAAGATACGGCTAGGAGAAAAAATAATGGCTGAGACTCAATTAACCGAGGCCGGTTATCTGGAAAAGACGCCCCGTGTCAGCGAATGGCGGCGTTTCCGGAGAGTCTTTTTTTCACGCGGCGTGGTTGTTTTCGGGCTGGTAGTCCTGGTGCTGGTATTATTTACTGCTATCTTCGCCGAATGGCTGGCTCCTTATGACCCTTACAAGACTGGCGTAGCCAAGTCACTGGCACAGCCAAGTTCAGAACACTGGCTGGGTGCTGACACGCTCGGGCGTGATACGTTGAGTCGACTCATCTACGGCTCGAGAACAGCACTGCAGGTAGGCTTTGTATCCGTACTGATATCCGGGGTAATCGGCATCCCGCTGGGAATGATAGCCGGTTATTCCGGCACTATCGTCAATAACCTCATTATGAGGACGATGGATGCTATGATGTGTTTCCCGATGCTGTTATTTGCGCTGGTTTTAGCGGCTGTCCTCGGCAGTGGTATCTGGAACGTTATTATTGCTTTAAGTGTGGCCACCATACCCGGTTATGCCAGGGTCACGCATGGCCTGGCGCTTAGTATCAAGGAGAACGACTATATTTTAGCCCAAAAATCTTTAGGTTCCGACAATATTCGTACTATATTCAGGCATATTCTTCCTAACGCCTTCCCGCCTCTTATCGTCCTGATGACGATGCAGCTGGGTAATCTTATCCTGGCCGAAGCCGGCCTTAGCTTCCTTGGCATCGGCATCGAGCCTCCGGGTGCTGCCTGGGGCGCGATGGTCAATTCCGGCTACCAGTATTTAAAGATCAGTCCCTGGTTATCCTTCGCCCCCTGCCTGGCTATCATGCTGGTGGTCTTTGCCTTTAACATGGTGGGCGACGGCTTGAGGGACGCCTTGGACCCCAAGCTAAGAGGCCTGCTTTAGTTTATTTTAATCCGATATTTTCCTGCCACTTTTCTGTCTGCAAATATTTATCAGAAGGAGTATAAAATGAGCACCTGGCATGAGTATGTGCAAAAGACCGGCAAAGTGCCGGAATGGCCTTACCCGGTCGACTACGGCAAGATAAATGAAATCGTCTGCGATGTGCTGGTTATCGGTGGAGGTGTGGCGGGCCTGCGGGCGGCCATCAGCGCCGCCAGGTCGGGCGTGAAGGTAGCCGTCCTCGAAAGGGGACATGCCAAGCGGAGCGGGGCCGGCGGGGTGGGTGTCGACCACTGGCACGGCGCGGTCACCAACCCCTGCTCTAAAGTCACTCCTGAAATGTACACCAATGCCTGCTACGACAGCATGAATGGGTGGACCGGCGGGCACGTCCGCTACATTATTACCAGGGAAAGCTGGGATACCCTGCTGGAGTGCGAGAAGATGGGCATCCAGATAAGAGATGTTAATGACGAGTTCAAGGGCGCCGTCTTCCGCGATGAGGCTACCAAGCTCATGTTCGCCTATGATTACCGGAGCCGGCATGTTATCCGGGTCTGGGGCTTTAATATCAAGCCAAAGATATATGAGGAAGCCAGGCGACTCGGCGTCAATATACAGAACAAGATGATGCCCACCGCCCTGCTCACCGCTGGGGGAAAACAGGGGGCAAAGGTCGTGGGCGCCACCGCCGTAAATGCGCGCACCGGCGAATTTTACGTGTTCAAAGCAAAAGCCACCGTCATCGCTACGGGCGGTGCCGGCCGACTTTTCGACTTCGCGCCGGAAGTAACCGCCTCCGGTTCGATGGGTAACATGAATGCCTCCGGCGCCGGCGAGGCTCTGGGCTGGAAGGCCGGTGCCGAATTCGTCTGCATGGAGGGCTCCGGGCCGGGCCGGCTTACCGGCTACGCCTATGCCCCCTACAGCATGGCCAATGCCCACAATACCTATCACGGCGCGCCGATTGTCGATGCCGACGGTAAGGAAGTGCCCTGGGTCGATGCCTTTAATCGACCTGTCAAGAATGTAGAGGGTCGTTTCCTGCCCTCGGAAGGGCAGGACTTCATACTTGGCGAGGGCATCGGCATTTCCAGATATGCAGAGCAGTTCCGTAATAACAGCCTGATTTACGACCTCCCCGAGCGTATCCGCAAAGGTGAGTACAAGCTGCCGCTATATGCCGACCTTACCCGACTTTCCGAGGAGGAGCGGCGGTGCATTTTCGGGATGATGGTCGGCAACGAGGGCAAGACCCGCATCCCCGTTTACGACATTATGACTAAAGCCGGCTTCGACCCCGATAAGGACCTCTTCCAGGCGCCGGTTACCATGCCGGAAGGCTACGCCCACCCCAATTTCTGGTCCACGGGCGTTAACACGCCGCCGACGGTACGCAGTCTGGGGGTCGGCGGCTTTTTAACCGACTGGGAGCTGCGCACCAACCTCGAAGGGCTGTATGTCGGGGCGGGGGGCAATCTCTTTGGCGGCGGCTGCCACGGCGAGTCCCATACCACCGGTCGCTACGCCGGCCGTCACGCCGCAGAATACGCCAGGACCGCCCCAGAAGCAGCGGTCGACCGCGGCCAGGTGGAGGCGGAAAGGGAGTCTGCCTATACCGCCACCCGGCAGAGCAAAGAGGGCAACGGCTGGAAGGAAATCAACGCCGCCATCGCCCGCATCATGCGCGACTACTGCGGACAGTATAAAAACGAGCAGACGCTCAAGCTAGGCTTGAGACTGCTGAACGAACTCAAGACCACCGAGCTTGCCTCGGCTTACGCCTC
>JAFGHK010000097.1 GCA_016930185.1 Dehalococcoidales bacterium
CACTAAATAGAATTGTCATTCCAGCGAAGGCTGGAATCCATGCTAGAATAGATTAGAAGAAAGGTCTTTCCACATCGGATTTGTTTCTTCAATTAATCTGATTTTCCACTCTCTATGCCATGCCTTTAAATGTTTTTCTCTTTGAATCACTGATTCTATATCTTCACATTGCTGATAATAAACCAGATTATATACTTTATACCTTTTCGCAAAGCCTTTAACCAATCCGTTTTTATGTTCGTACATTCGCCTTATCAAGTCATTCGTAACGCCAATATATAATGTGCCCCTGCGTTTGCTGGCTAATATATAAACATAATAGTATTTCATACTAGATTCTGACCTTCGTCAGAATGACAAATTGTTGTTGGTTTGTAATTCGAATGAGCCTGTCAATATAAATGAAGCTGAAACAGGACATAGACCTGTTTAAGCCGTCACCACCGTCGTTCCGGTGGCTTTGGCGATGAGCTTGCCGTTCTGGTTGGTAACCGTCATCTCGGAGACGCCGATACGCCGTCCGCTTTTGACCACGCAGCACTCGGCGGTGAGTTCGTCGCCGACACCGGCGCCGGATATCAGGTGGATATTAAACTGCGTAGCGATGCTGGGGGTCACCAGTGAGTTCGTGGCGTAGGCGAAGGCCTGGTCGGCGATAGCCATGACAATCCCCCCGAACACCATCCCGTTGAAGTTAAGATGCTCCGGCTTAAGCTTCATGGCCACCTTAGCATAGCCGGGGGTGAGTTCGGTCAATTTCATCTCTAAAAAACCGGCAACGGGTTCGCTGCTCTCTTTAGCTTTCAGTTCGGCTACATTATCTTGAGACGCTTTCTCCTGGTCGGGCATTAGTCCCCTCCCCTTGCGGTAGTAATAACGTTACATTATAGCACAGGGTGAATGCATAGCCTAAATATGCTCCCCTCCCTTGCTTACCTTGTTGTCTCAAGGTTATAATTAGAAAATGCCTAAAATCATTGCCGGTATGCCGGCATATAACGAGGGGAAATACATCGGCACGCTGGTGCTCCAGACCCGCCGGCACGTGGACGAGGTCATCGTGGTTGACGATGGCAGCACCGATTCCACCGCGGAAATTGCCGAGCTGGCAGGCGCCAGGGTTATCAAGCACGGGTCGAACCGGGGCTACGGCGCCGCTATCCAGAGCATCTTCGCCGAGGCTAGAAAGCTGGACCCGGATGTGCTCGTCGTTCTCGACGCGGATGCTCAGCACAGTCCGAAAGAAATCCCCAGCCTCGTCAAACCGATTACCGACGGATTCGATTGTGTTATCGGCTCACGTCACGAACACGGGAAAAAGATTCCCTTCTACCGCCGCGTCGGGCAAAACCTGATTTTACGCTCGGTAAAGACGCTTTCCGCGGATAAACTAACAGACTCCGAGTGCGGCTTCCGGGCTTTTTCCAGGAAAGCGGTGCAGACGCTGGAGTTAAGAGAAAACGGCATGGCGGTATCGGCGGAGACCGTGGCGGAAGCCTCGCAGAAGAACCTGAAAGTGGTACAGGTCCCGGTTTCCGTTACCTACGGTAAAGACAGCTCGACATTACACCCGGTAAGGCACGGCTTAAGCGTCTTTACCAGGATTCTTGCTATGATATCCGACCAGCGCCCGTTGTTCTTCTTCGGACTCGGCGGCCTGATTTTTATTATAGTTGGATTAGTATTCGGCATAAGGGTAATAGCTCTATTTACAGATACTCGCGTCCTGCCTACGGGTAATACACTTGTCGCGGCACTACTTATTGGCCTTGGATTGATGTTTATTATCACCGGTTTTGTGCTCTCGGTACTACAACCGGGTACGCATAACCGGGGTTTATTTTCCAGGATTGTAACAAAAATATCGGAACCCCATCCCCTGTTATATTTTGGCATTATCGGACTGGTGCTGGTAATCGTTGGGTTAGTCTTCAGTGTCAGGGTGGTTAGCCTCTACGCGGCAAATGGGGTTTTACCCACGGGAACAGCTCTAGTTTCTGTTGCTTTATTAATCATGGGTATGTTTAGCATTTTTGCAGGTTTAATACTCCGTGGTTTTGCCAGATGGAGGAAATAACTCACCGTTTGATAAAGCTATTAATATGCTTAGAGTATTACTTATTAATCCTCCCCAGTACACCCGCTATCCCCAGCCCCCAATTGGTCTGGCTTTAATCGCTGCTATTCTGGGAAAAGAGGGGTATTCTGTCAGTCTGCTGGACGCCAATGCCCTGCAGCTAAAGCCGGAAGATGTAACTAAAGCTATAGCGGATGCGGATATCGCCGGTATTACGGCCATGACACCGACAATCGGTAATGCCTTGAGTATCGCCCGTTATCTCAAGAGGGATAGACCCGACATCAAGATAGTGCTTGGCGGGCCCCACGTGACGTTGCTGCCGGAGGAAACGCTGACCTCGTCGAACGATATCGATATAGCTGTCCGTGGTGAAGGCGACGATACTATTGTTGAGTTGATGCGGGCGATAGAAAGCGGCAAGCCGCTGGATAATATAGCCGGCATAAGCTATAAGGCTGACGGCAAGATAGTGCATACCCCCGACAGGACATCTAATGTGGACATGGACACGCTTCCCTACCCTGCGTATCACCTGCTGCCCTGGAAGAAATACCGGCCCCACCCCCCTCACGGCATGTCGATGCCTTTCGGCGTGATAGTGACCAGTCGCGGGTGCCCCTACCGCTGCGCCTATTGCTCCAAGCCTGTTTTCGGCAGCCGATTCCGGGCGCAGAGCCCCGAGCGTGTTTTCGAGGAAATGGCTTATCTGCATGAGAAATACGGTGTTAAAGAAATTGCTTTCTACGACGATTCATTTACGCTGGATAAAGAGCGGGCCCATGCCATCGCCGATAAAATAATGGAAAAAGGACTCAAAATAGCATGGACGTGCGAGACGCGGGTAAACCTTGTTGATAAAGATTTACTTGCCCATATGAAACAGGCCGGCTGTTACTCCGTGTCTTACGGCATAGAGTCGGCTTCGCCGCAAATCATTGAAGTCCTTCGTAAAGATACCACCCTGGAGCAGGTGGAAAAAGCGGTTCGGGAAAGCCGGGAGGTCGGTCTACAGGTGGTGGGTTATTTTATGCTCGGCTCGCCCGGCGAGACCCCGGCGACCATCCGGCGGACTATCGATTACGCGAAAATACTGAAGGTGGATTTCGCGCAGTTTTCTATCACTACCCCTTTCCCCGGCACCCATCTGTACGAAATTTATATGCGTGATAAAAAGGAAAATATCCCCTGGGAACAATTTGTTTATGCCGGCACGGATAACCCCGCCACGCCCGTTTTTGAGAGCAGTGAATTAAGTCGGGAAGACCTCCAGGACTGGACGCGCAAAGCCTACCGGGAATTTTATATGCGGCCTGCTTACGTGTGGCAGCGACTCAAGCGCTGCACTTCCTGGTGCGAAATCAAGATGAATTTTAAAGGTCTATCCATGCTCCTGCGGAGCGTTTAAGACTAGCTGTGGGCCCATTTTCGCTCTTTGACGTATTTTTCTATATCCAGTTTTTCCAGTTTTTCAAAATTATGGCGGGCATCGACCCAGCGCATCGTGCCGGAGCGACCGCGCATGGCAATCGACTGTGTTTGCGCCCCGCCGCTGAAATACCGCACCCCTCTTAATAAAGCGCCGCTGCTGACGCCGGTGGCGGCAAAGAATACATCATCGCTGTTTATAAGGTCATTTGTTTTATAGACCTTTTCTATATCCTCTCCCCGGGTAACGGCATCTGCTCTTTCCTTTTCGTCGCGGGGCCAGGCCTTGCACTGGATGGCGCCCCCGGTGCAGAGTATCGCCGCGGCGGACAAGACACCCTCCGGCGTGCCGCCGACACCCATTAATACGTCGACATCCGTTTCCGGCAGGGCTGCCTCGATAGCGGCTGAAATATCCCCGTCGGTGATTAGTTTTACCCTGGCGCCGGCGTTCCTGATATCCCTTAGCAGCGTCTCGTGACGGGGGCGGTCGAGCACTACCACGGTTATTTCAGAGACCTTCTTTTTCTTGGCGGCGGCAATATTTTTCAGGTTTTCGGCTACCGGTGCGTTGATATCGATGCTGTCCCTGGCTTCAGCCCCGACGGCGATTTTATTCATATAAACAAAATTTCTGGGGCAATGCATCGTGCCCCTGGCAGAGAGAGCAACTACGGAAATAGCGCCGGGAAGCCCCCGCGCTGTCAGAGTGGTCCCGTCGATGGGGTCGACGGCAATATCGACTTTCGGCTCCGTGCCATCTCCGATTTTCTCTCCGATGAAGAGCATCGGCGCTTCGTCCTTTTCTCCCTCCCCGATAACCACGATACCGTCCATGCGGACAAAGCCAAGCACGTTGCGCATGGCGTTTACGGCCGATGCGTCAACGAGGATTTTATCACCCCTCCCCAGGTAGCGAGCCGCGGACATAGCCGCGGATTCGGTGACCCGCACCAGTTCCATGGCGATATTGCGTTCCATAGGACGACTGTTATTCTTTTCATTCATTTTATGTCAACCCCCGTCATTTTTTATGGTCGGGGTGAGAGGATTTGAACCTCCGACCTCAGCGTCCCAAACGCTGCGCGCTAAACCAACTGCGCTACACCCCGAATTTTTAAGTGGCAAGTTACAAAATGCCCTGCCTAAAGTATAGTCCAGAGAGCCTTTATACGCAATATGTAAAAAAAGAGGGGCTTTTACGCCCCTCTCAACAGCAACTAACAAATAGTAAATTGATTCAGTCACGGCAGTCGGGGCATTTTTCGTAGTCGCTTATTGGCGTGCCCGAAGTCTTGGCAATATACTCGATTTGTTTTTCCGGCGCCCAGTACTGCCCGCAAACGGGGCATTTCCTTAGCTTGAACTCCATCGTGTTATGCGGCCAGTTGATAGTCCTCATGTCCTTTTTGTCAGTCATGGTAATAGCGCCGGTGGGACAGCTGTAGGCGCAGGAGCCACAGCCGATACACGCCTCCGAAAAGTCCTCGCCGAAAGGCGTGGTAATCTCCCTGTCAACGCCTCGCTTGGCAAGGCTGATGGCGGCCACGCCGACCACCTCTTCGCAGGTGCGGGCGCAGTTGCCGCAAAGGATACATTTATTATTGCCGCTCTGCTCCACGAAACGGGTCTTTTTAATACCGATTTTAGCGGCCAGTTCCTGGATTTTTTCGGATTCGGGGCACCTGGCTAAAAGCAACTCCAGAAGCATCTTGCGGATTTTTTGTATTCTTTCCGTATTGGTCTGGACGGTCAGTCCCTCTTCTACGAGGTAGATGCAGGAGGTGACTAGTCGCTCCCTGCCTCTGGCGGTCTTGATTTCCGCCAGGCAGAGCCGGCAGGCGCCGTAAGGGGCCACTTCTTCGTTGGCGCAGAGTGTTGGTATATAGATGTTATTGTTACGGGCGGCTTCCAGTATCGTTTTGCCCTCTTCCGATTTAATCTTACGTCCGTTAATCGTTATATTTAACATCTTTTCTTATCCTTACTTTACTTTGACCGCCCCATCTTGCAGACGCCGGCGGGACACTTTTTATCTTTAATATGGGCTTCATACTCATCTCTAAAGTGGCGGATTGAACTCATCACTGGATTGGGTGCCGACTGCCCCAGCTGGCAGAGCGAGGCATCGACCATCATTGCGGAAAGCTCTTCAAGCAACTCGATGTCCCCCTTCTTGCCTCTCCCCTCCGTGATGCCGTCCAGGATATATCTCATCTGACGCAGGCCTTCACGGCAGGGCAGGCACTTGCCGCAGGACTCGCCTTCGAGGAAGGTGGTATAGTACCGAGCCATGTCCACCATACAGGTCTTTTCGTCCATGACAATCATGCCGCCGGAGCCCATCATCGAGCCGGCTTTGGTAAGCTCGTCAAAGTCAACCGGCAGGTCGAGCAGGCTTTCCGGAATCATGCCGCCGCTGGGTCCGCCCGTCTGTACGGCTTTGAACTTGCGTCCCTTGGGAATGCCGCCGCCGATGTCATAGACGATTTCTCTAAGCGTGGTGCCCATGGGTACTTCCACCAGTCCGGTATTGACAATATTGCCTACCAGCGCAAATATCTTGGTTCCCTTGCTGTTTTTGGTGCCGATTTTTGAGTACCAGGCGGCGCCTTTATTGATAATAAGGGGCACGTTGGCCCACGTTTCTACGTTGTTCAGGTTGCTCGGCCGCCCCCAGAGTCCCTGCTCCGAGGTATGGATATACTTGGCGCGCGGCTCCCCTACTTTGCCTTCCAGCGATGCCATCAAAGCAGTAGACTCGCCGCAGACGAAGGCGCCGCCGCCACGTTTTATCTGGACGTTAAAGTTGAAACCCGACCCCAGTATATTCCTGCCGAGGAGCCCATGAGCTTTAGCCTGCTCCAGGGCGATGGTCATATTCCTGACGGCCAGGGGGTATTCGTTGCGGATGTAAATGTAGCCCTCGTGACTGCCTATGGCGTAAGCGCCGATAATCATCCCCTCCAGCACGCTGTGCGGGTTACCCTCTACGAGGCTGCGGTCCATGAATGCACCGGGGTCACCCTCGTCGGCGTTGCAGATAACGTACTTGATTTTGCCGCGGGCTTTACGGGTGCTTTCCCACTTGTTCCCGGTGGGGAAGCCGGCGCCGCCGCGGCCTCTCAAGCCGGACTTTTTTACCTCATCTATAATTTTTTCCGGCGTCATTTTAAGGGCTTTAGCCAGGGCGGCATAGCCGCCTACGGCTAGATAATCTTCTATAACGGTGGGGTCGATTAAGCCGTTATTGCCTATGATGAGGCGCATCTGCCGCTTGTAGAAAGGCACATCGCTCTCATCGGTGACCTTCTGGTTGGTGGCGCGGTCGGTATAGAGCAGCCGTTCGACGATATTGCCCTTACCGATAGTCTCGGTGAGTATTTCCGGTACGTCTTTGGGCCGCACCCTCTGATAAAATATATCTTTCGGTTTAATTGTAACCAGCGTGCCCCGCTCGCAGAAGCCGGGACAGCCGATAGGTTTGACAGCTACTTTAGATTCCAGTTTTTGTTTTTTTATTGCTTCCTGGAAAGCGGCTAAGATATTCTTAGAACCGAATGCCTGGCAGCCCGTGCCATTACATACCGTAATGACGGTCTTCTTCGGGTCTTTTTTGCCGGTTATTGTTTTTCTTAGGGCATCTAACTCACCCACGGATTTTAATTTTGCCACTGGTGACTTCCTCCGCTAGTTACTTATATTGCTCAAGCACGGGGACGATGCCTTCCGGCGTCATTTCTCCGTGGTAGTCTTCACCGATAATAACCATAGGCCCCAGCGCGCAGGCGCCCACGCAGTTGACCGTTTCCAGCGTGAACTTGAGGTCTTTAGTGGTGCTGCCTCTCTTGATTTTGAGTTTCTTCTCGATACTCTCAAGTACTTTATCCGAGCCCCTTACGTGACAGGCGGTGCCCATGCACACGTTGATAACGTGGCGCCCCCTGGGGGTCAGGCTGAAGGCCTTGAAAAAGGTGGCGACGCTGTAAACGCGGCTTAAAGGGACGTCAAGACCCTGGCTGGCTTGCTGTAAAGCATCTTTAGTCAGGTAGCCGATGGCCGCCTGGATATCCTGTAATACGTCCACCAGCCGGGATTTATCGTGCCGGTGCTTTTCTAGAACCTGTTTTACTTTTGCTTTTTGTTCTTTTGGTGACATTTACCTTCTCCAGTAGTTTTTGGTATTCCAGTTTCACGCGTTTTTGTATCTGGGCAATGACATCGTCGCTCAAGTGGCGGAACCTGCGCTGTATTTTCAGGTAGTCCGCTATGGGACGCAGCTTGGGCAGGTCGATGCTCATCGTATAAACGCCGTTTTCCACCTCATAGAGGGGGAATACGCCTGTCTGTACTGCCAGGCGCGACTGGCGGTTTATGGTATCCGTAGCGCTACCCCAGCCGGTGGGGCAAACGGAAAGTATGTGAACGTAAGCCGGGCCGGGAGTGTCGACCGCCTTGCGTACCTTCGCCATCAGGTCGAAGGGATAGCCGTGAGTGGCGGTGGCAACGTACGGTATATTATGAGCGACAGCTATTTCCGGCATGTTCTTTTTCCAGCTGAATTGTCCGATGCTTTTATTTCCTATTGGAGAGGTGGTGGTCGCCGACCCTAAGGGAGTAGCTGACGACCTCTGGTTGCCGGTATTCTGATAGGCCTCATTATCGAAACATATGTAAGTAAAGTTATGACCTCTTTCAAAAGCGCCTGAAAGCGCCTGGAGGCCGATATCAGAAGTGCCGCCATCGCCGGCCATAGCGACTACCTTGGTATTCTCCGGCAGATTGCCGCCTTTCCGTCTCATGGCTTTATAGGCTGCCTCGACGCCGGAGGCTACTGCCGCCGTATTCTCAAAGAGAGTATGTATCCAGGGTAGCTCCCAGTTGGAGTACGGCAGCTGCGAGGCAAATATTTCCGCGCATCCGGTGGCGTTAATGACGATGACGTTTCTATCCAGGGCTTTAAAAGCTTGTCTGATTGACAGAGCTTCGCCGCAGCCGATGCAGGCGCGGTGCCCTGGCGTGAATTTCTCCTCTTTATTAACCAGTCGGGGGGCATATAGTGCGTAATTTTCCATTATTCCTTCACCCCGTAAATCTCATATTCGTTTTTGCTTCCTTTGGCCGCTATGTCAACACCCTTGTTTACAATTTCCTTGAAGCCAGATACGGTGGTATCTCGTCCACCCAGGCTGATTACAAAGTTGACTACCTTGGGGCGCTTTGCCTGATTGTAGAAGGCGGCTTTAACCTCGGAAGCCAGCGGTCCGCCCGGCCCACCGAAGGAAATAGCCCTGTCCATCACGATAAGCACGTCGGCGTCTTTTACCGCCTCCCGAAGCTCCTTGAATGGGAAGGGACGCCACAGGCGCAGCCTTATCTGCCCCACGTCCATTCCCTCTTTACGCAGCTCATCGATAGCAACTGAAGCGGTCTCGCCGGAGCTGCCCATCGTCAGGATGAGGACCTTGGCGCCTTCGCTGTGGTATTTTTCAACGGGCAGGTATTTCCTGCCGAAAGCTTTTGCGAATTCATCCCAGGCTTTCAGAATGACCTTTTTAGAATTGTTCAGGGCTACTTCCTGCGCCCATTTTGTTTCCGTGAAGATAAACGGCGGAGCGAATTCGCCCATAGCCACCGGCCTGTCCGGATTGAGGGGCAGCGGGAACCTGTTTTTAGGTAGGTATTTATCCACCGCCTCCTGGGTGGGGAAGATGATAGGCTCGATAACGTGTGTCAGCGTGAAGCCGTCAAGGTGGACCATTACCGGCAGCAGCACCTTAGCGTCTTCGGCGATGCGGAAGGCGATAATGGTATTATCCACGGCCTGCTGCCCGTTTTCAACGATAATCTGTATCCAGCCGGTATCCCTGACCGACATCATATCGGAGTGGTCGGGCCAGATGCTTAAGGGAGCGGATAAAGAGCGGTTGGCTACGGCCATTACTATTGGCAGTCGCATGGGCGGGGCGACGTAGACAACCTCATTCATAAGGGCCAGTCCCTGGCTGGCCGTAGCCGTGAATGTGCGGGCGCCGGCTGCCGCCGAGCCAAGACAGGCGCTCATGGCGGAGTGCTCCGATTCAACCGGTATATATTCGGCATCCAGCTCGCCGTTGGCTACCAGCTCGGCCAGGTGTTCCACGATATGGGTCTGGGGTGTAATAGGATAGGCAGCGATAACGTCGGGGTTCGCCAGCTTGACGGCATCGGCCAGGGCAATGGAGACCTCAACACCTACTCGCGTGACCATTATTCCACCTCCTCGACCATCGTGATAACTCTGGGCCAGCATTCTCTGGCGCAGATGCCGCAGCCCTTGCAGTAATACATGTCGGCTTCAAAATAGCCGTCCTTGTTCTGCTCGATGCAGCCTTCCGGGCAGTACAGCGCGCACAGGCCGCACTTGATGCATTTTGTGAAGTCGTACGTCGGGCGCTGCGAGCGCCAGGTGCCGCTTTCATACCGCCGGGCGCTGCCTGGTGCCTCAACGATGCAGCCGATTTCCAGGTCTTTCCAGGTTAATTCGTTTTCGGATTTTGCCATTTATTGCTCCTCGAATGCCACTTGTTTAAAGGCTGTTTCCATGGCTTTGATATTACGTTCTCCCAGCCTGCCGAAACGTTTTTCCAATGGCGCGTGCACCGATTTCTTATCGATAACGCCGGTAATCCTGACCACCGCCCCTAACATCGATGTATTAACGATAGGCACTCCCAGTACCTCACGTGCGATTTTGCTGGCGTTGACTGTGGCCACGGGGTATTTTATCTTGAATTCCTTCTGTATTTCTTTGGCCGTTTTCCGCGTGTTGACGATTACCCAGCCGCCTTTTTTCAGACCGGAGGTAACATTTACCTTTTCCAGCAGACCGGGGTCGAGAACTACAACGTAGTCGGGTTCGGTTATATCGGCCCTTATCCTCACCGGTTCGCGGCTGTCAATCCTGTTGAACGCCTGCACCGGTGCGCCGCGTCTCTCCGGTCCGAAGCTCGGGAAGGCCTGGGCGAATTTGCCCTCGCTGATAGCCGCCTGGGCCAGCATCTCTGTCGTCGTAACCGCACCCTGGCCGCCTCGTCCGTGCCACCTGATTTCTATAAGGCTTTTTTCTTTAGTCATATTTGCTCCGTATAACCAAAACTGCCCCTGGAGCGACTCGAACGCTCGCACCCAGCTCCGGAGGCTAGTGCTCTATCCACCTGAGCTACAGGGGCTAATCACTAAAATAATACTATAAATCATTAGTTCATCGCAACTGTTTATATCGTACTAAACGTAGCGCCAGAAAAGCAGACCGTGGCACAATCCAATGACTAAAATCGTTGGTATAGCCGCGTATTTGATAAAAGTCCCCCAGGTGATGGGGTAGCCCTCTTTTTCTGAAATGGCCACCGCTACCACGTTGGCCGAAGCGCCGATGGGCGTGGCATTACCGCCGATATCCGCCCCCAGCGCCAGCGACCATGCCATTGCCGGCAGGTTGATGCCGCTGGTTCTCGCCAGCGTGCCGATAACGGGCACCATGGCGGCTGCAAAAGGAATATTATCAACGAAAGCCGATATTATGGCTGATATCCATAGAATCAGGGTAATAGCGATGCCGGTGTTGCCGCTGGAAATATCGGCGATTAACTCCGACACTTTAACCAAAACCCCGGAGACTTCCAGTCCGCCCACGCAGATAAACAGACCGGCGAAAAACAACAGGGTACGCCAGTCCAAATTTTTAATTATTTTGAGTGCCCCTTTTCCGGCAATCGCCAGCGAAATTACGGTGCTGATAACACCGATGAAGGCAACCGATAATCCGGTGTATCCATGAGTGACCAGGAGAACTATTATCAATAGGAAGACCGCTACTGCCATCTTAAAAAGTCGGGGATTGGTAATAGCGCTGCTGGGGAGGGGGCATGATTTCATCAGTTCCTCCGGGTCTTCCTCCTGCTGGAGTGAACCACGTGAAATGAAATAGAAATAAAGAACAGCTAATACCATGGCTATCCAGGCGATAAGCCCGGTATTGGCGAGAAAATCGGTAAAGCTATAGCCGAAAGCGGTTCCGACGATGATGTTGGGCGGGTCGCCGCTTACGGTAGCGCTGCCGCCGGTGTTAGCGGCAAAGACCTCGGCAATTATGATAGGGACCGGATTGAACTTTAAAAGCCTGCCCAGTTCGATTGTTACCATGCTTAGAAAAAGCATCACGGTAATGCTGCCGATGAACATTGAAAGGAATGCTGAAAGTACCATAAAAGAAATCAGGATTGGCACAGGCCGGCAGCCGACGATTCTAACGGTGTAGAGGCACATCCATCGGAAAAGCCCTACGGATTCCAGCCAGCCAACCGTTAGCATCATCGTGCCCACAAAGACCATCGTCTGCCAGTTAAAACCCGGCGCTTCGACGGCCTGGGTGCCCGGCACCCAGAAGTGGGACTGCCACAACTGGTTTACATTAAGGAATTCCCACAGTTCTCCCGGCTCCTGCATGATCCCCAGGAAGACCACGATAATCATTACCGCCGCCCCGCCCAACGCCGCAGTGTGCCGATGTATCTTGTTGCTGGCGATGGCAGCGAACATCAGGGCGAATATTAAAATGGCGAGAATCTGACTAACCGACATTATAAAACCGACCGTACCTTGAATGTAGATTAAATTCGGTCTATTATATCAATATTCAGCTTGTTGTAGCAATGATATTGACTTTTTTTAACTGCGACTACTAAAGTTACAGAGGATGATGACCAGCTTGTAATTCAGGACATTTCACATATAAAGATTATTGATGAAAAAATCGGCGAATACTCATGGTCTAAAGGCAGTTATTCTGGTGGGCGGTCCCGGAACGCGTCTCCGGCCGCTGACAGACAACTGCCCCAAGCCGATGGTACCGGTGGTAAATAAGCCGTTTCTGGAGCATACGCTAGCTCATCTCAAGTTATCCGGCATCGAGGACATCATACTGGCAATGAGTTATTTGCCGGAGGCAATCCGGGAATATTTCGGAGACGGTGAACACCACGGCGTGCGCTTAACTTACTGCATCGAGGAAGAGCCCCTGGGTACCGCCGGGGCCGTTAAGAACGCCGCCGCATATCTGGACAGGCCTTTTGTCGTACTTAACGGCGATAATGTCTTTCTGGAAATGGATTTTAATGAGGTGTATACCTTCCACCGCGATAAGAAGGCAAAGGCAACTATATTCATGACGCAGGTGGACAATCCAAGCGCGTTCGGCGTGGTGGAAACGGACGACGACCAGCGGGTGAAGCGTTTTATAGAAAAGCCGCCCCCCGGCACTGAAACAAGCAACCGGATTAATGCTGGAGGCTATATAGTTGAGCCGGAAGTCCTTGAGGAAATACCTACAGGCCAGCACTATATGTTTGAAAAAGGACTGTTCCCCAAGCTGCTGGAAGACGGACAACCTCTTTACGGCTATACGTATAACTGGTACTGGCTGGACATGGGGACGCCGCAAAAATACTTCAACTTCAACATAGACCTGCTCTTAAGTAAGACAAAAAGCCCGTTATTTCAAAATTTGACGGGTGATGGTGTATATTATAGTGGGGAGAACAGTGAGGTTCACCCTGCCGCGAAAATTACCGGGCCGGTCTTGATTGACAGCGACTGTAAAATCGGGCGGGGCGCAAGTATAAAAGGGCCGGTGATAATTGGAAAAGGATGTATTATCGGGGATAGTACGAGCCTGGAAAAAACGATATTGTGGGATAAGGTCAACATGGGTCAAAATTCTCGACTTAAACAGTGCATCATCGCCAGTGATACAATTATCAAGGATAATAGTAAAATAGAAAACAGCGTGGTTACCCCGTCGAAAACGGTGCCGCTGTCCGTATAGAAATAAAATTTTTTTAACCGAATTTGTTAGAAGGAGTCCTATGGCCGAAGCTAAACCCAGAAGCGAAACTAAATCAAAAAAGTCGGCGCCTAAGAACGTAACTTTTAAGTGTCGCTTGTGTGAAAAGCAAAAGCCGATATCCGAGATGAAGGTTATCACGAGGTTCAGGCCGGTAATCGTTATCTGCCGGGACTGCGAGAAGGGAATACGGTAAACCCGCCGCGTTACAGCTAAAGACGTGAGGCATTATTATGGCAGAAAAACTGGGGAAAATCCAAAAACCGGATGTAGAGGACTTTAAAAAAGGCAGGAAGCTCATTTTTGTGCCCATTATTTATCCGGGCGAGGGCCTGCCGGAAGACTACGCCCAAAAGTGCAGTCGATACTGGGAGCAGGTGGAAAAACACATCGCGGAATTAACCTCTAAATTGGGACAGGTTAATGCAATATTCCATGAATTAATAGCCGCTTCTGGAGACGAGGGCGCTAAATCACTAAAGGATATAAACAATCAAGGATATAAAATCGCTGAACCCTGTATCAAGAAAAAGGCCCGCATGGAAGGGCTGGAGGACGTTGATTTACTAACCGAGTTTATGGACTGGAGCCGGTGCCTGATGATAGGCCTGCAGAACCCGAAAGTCATCTCTAAGATATACGAATCTTATGCGGAAGTGGGCAAAAAGCGCAACGAAGAAATGGCAAAGAAAATTGACGATACTCTGAAGAAGGACGAAATCGGCATTATAATGATGCAGGAAAACCACCAGGTGCAGTTCCCTGCCGATATACAGGTATTTTATGTTTCCCCGCCCGCTCTGGACGATATCAAGCGCTGGTTGAGAGAACGCGAGCAGAAAAAGGACGGGAAAACCGAGGAAAAAAAGACTGACTGATTACCGGGCATAGCAGCTTTTTGCAGCCGGCTTTTTTACCAGAGGTATTAAACGCTGGACGTGTACCGCACTGCACTGGAGACAGAAGATACGCACTTCTTCGGTGTCGCGCTCCAGAAACAGGTCGCCGCCGCACCGCTTGCACCCCTTTATTTTTACGATATTCCCCATTTGTCCTTCCCTTTTACGGCGATATGAAGCCTTCTTTATAACGTTAACTACTTAAGTTGGTTTGTTTCTTTCGTAAACTGCGTATGTTACGAATACTTTGAATGCACCTATTTTATTTATCTGGACTCACGCTGAAATCACAAAGACCGTTACAAGCGTCACAAATACGTCACAAAATTTATCCTGCTTCGTCGGCTTCGCTGGTTTTGACAATGCTGATGAAAATAAACTAGAATTTTTGCCGGAAGTCATTAAAATAGAGACCTTTTTTCGGGAGGTTAAAATGCCAGGAAAGTACGATAAATATATTTTTAATCCGACCCATATGCATATGAGCATGAAGGCGGACAAGAGCGTAGTTTTCGATGGGCTGTGGGTGGGCAAGCAGCTGTTGAACTACGATTTTACCATCGGCCACCAGTTCGTCAGAAAACCTTTTAAAGGGGACAACCCTGCCCATACTCACAACTTCCAGGAGTTTTTAGCCTGGTACGGAGGCAATCCGGACGACCCGGATGATTTCGGGGGCGAAGTGGTTTTTTACATCGGTGAAGACCTGGTGAAGCATGTTTTCACCCGTCCAACGGTCGTCTCCCTGCCGCCGGGACTGGTCCACTGCCCGCTGGAGATAACACGGGTCGACCGCCCGATTATCCAGATAGAAATAATGCTGGCTACCCCGGACGGTTCGCCGCCGGCCAGGCAGCCGTTTTTTAAAAAAGATAAGGGTTTCAATCCCGAGGAAGTGATGGAATTCAGGAATTTATCGGCTGACAAATAGTACTAAAAATAAATATCAGTAGGAAGGACTATATAATGATGCCATCGAAATTACCGGATAACTGGGCGGATATGACGCCGGAGAAAAAACGGGAATACAGACTCAACAGGACACTTGATACTTCAGGTATGCAGTTCCCCACTCCTGAAGCCGAAAAAGCCTATAAAACACGGGCGCAGCGCATGGTGGACGTCTATAACATCCGTGAGCCTGATAGGGTGCCCATAACCTTGCCGGTGGGTAATCTCCCCTTGAAAATGGCCGGTGTGACTACACGTGAATCCATGTACGATTATTCAAAAGCTATGGAAGCAACCAGGAAATTCAATGAAAAATACAGCGAAGAGCTGGAATATACGGCGATGCCCTTTTTCATGATTCCGGGAAAAGTACTGGATTTGCTGGATTATAAGCTTTACGCCTGGCCCGGTCACGGCATCGCTGAAGACGGCACCAGCTGGCAGTTTAAAGAAGGTGAGTACATGACTGTCGATGAATATGATGACTTCTTACTCGACCCTTCTGATTTCTGGATAAGGAAGTATCTGCCGCGTGCCTTCGGCACTCTTGAGCCGATGAGGTTTTTCCAACCCTTCACTAACATCACGGAAAACGTGCACGTCATGCAGTTTATGCCCCTGGCTATGCCGCAGGTGCAGGAAATGCTCCAGAAAATGCTGGAAATAGGCAAAGAGTACCAGAAAATGACCCAGCTTATGATGAGCGCCGGCAGGAGCGGACCGTCCATGTTCTTGGGCGGCGGTTTCGCTAAAGCGCCCTTTGATACCCTGGGTGATACTTTGAGAGGCACGGCGGGAATCATGAAGGATATGTTCCGCTGCCCCGATAAGCTTCTAAAAGCGCTGGATGTCACCGCGGATTTGACTATTAACACTATATTGAATTCGCCCAATATTGCTGATATGAACATGGTCACCTATCCTCTGCATAAGGGCGCCGACGGCTGGATGTCGCAGAAGGCCTTTGATACTTTTTACTGGCCGTCTATGAAGAAGGTGATGGATGCTTTTATCAAGGAAGGCTTGATTCAGAACCTGTTTGCCGAGGGCAGTTATAATACCCGACTTGAATACGTCGGCGATTTTCCTAAAGGTAGCGTAACCTGGTGGTTCGACCGTACGGATATGTTTAAAGCTAAGGAGATACTGGGCAAGAAATTCTGCCTCCAGGGCAACGTGCCTTCTTCCATGATTATCATGGGCGACCCTAAAGAAGTAAAGGAGTATTGCCGCAAGCTCATTCAGGAAGTGGGCAAAGGTGGCGGGTTTATACTTTCAGGTGGCACCGTTGCGGAAAATCCCAAGCTGGAAAACCTGAAGGCAATGATGGAGGCCGTGCGGGAGTATGGGTATTACAAGAAATAATCAATAGTTAGTAATTAGTAGTTTTATTCAGGCCGGCTGTCTTAAGAAGAAAGCTGGCCTGAATTTTTACCCCCTTGCCCCCTTATGTATTTTCCGTTACAATTTCAATAGCAACGGAGAGGTGTCCGAGTGGTTGATGGTGCCGCTCTCGAAAAGCGGTCTCCGCGCAAGCGGAGCGTGGGTTCGAATCCCACCCTCTCCG